>NZ_JCBANN010000027.1:0-68088 GCF_059761975.1 Achromobacter sp. 46006 | reverse complement strand
CGTTCGCTCCGGACTTCCCCGGGCTCAACCTCGTTGCCGCCTGGCGGCGGCTGCCTTCGGTTTCCGCCGGGCGCATCTACACGCCCCGCCATCCCCCACCGACCCCGCCACGCGCTCGCGATGAGACATAATGACGGTCTCTGGGGCGGGTGGTGTGCTTGGCGTTTTGGCGCACATCGGGGCTGGAGGGAGGGTCTTGCGGGGCCCGCCGCAAGCCGGCCGCGCGGGCGGCCTTTTGCGGCTTACACGACGTCTTGCGTCGCGATGATGACGCTCTCGCGTGTGGGAAGGGTTTCCGTGTGGAGCGGTGCCAGCACGGTATGGAGCACGCCAGCAGCCCGGCGGGGTGGGCACGTCGCAATCGTGTGCCAATGAAATCCGGCCCGCACCAAGCCTGTTTGTGGTCGGCGCGAGAGGTCGTCATGTGCAACATGTCGAGCCTGTCCGTATTTTTGTGGGCGAGGCGTTTTAAAAGTTGTTATCCCCGCGCCGCAGTAAACCGCTCGCCGCCAGCGCGCAGCGCATCCGCTTCACTTTCAGATGCACAGACGCCCATCGTGGCCGCCCGCGCGGCCGCGATGGGCAGCCCCGCGGATTCCCTTCCCTGCACCCGGCTCTAGCAGCGCGACAAGCCCAGACGCCCGAGGGGCGACCTACGAAGACCGACTCATCGCAAGTAGCAGCTAACGCAATAACCCATCACTGAAAACCTAACGATTGTCCGCCACAGCCTCCGCCCCAGGCACCGGATTTCCCCACCCGCCCCCGATCGCCCGAATCAGATCCACCGCGGACCGCGCCTGCTCACCACTCAACTGCACCGCCACCCGCTGCTGCAGCAGCACACTGCGGTCCGCCTCGATCACGTCCAGATAGCTGATCGAGCCTTCGCGGTATTGTGTGTGCGACAGCTTCGCGGCGCGGGCCGAGGCTTGCACCGCGGCGTCCTGCGCGCGCGTCTGGTCGGACAGGATGCGCAGGTTGGCCAGGTTGTCCTCGACCTCGCGGAACGCATTCAGCACCGTCTGGCGGTACACCGCCACGTCTTCCTCGTAGACCGCGCGGGCGCGGTCCAGGCCGGCCTGGCGGCGGCCGCCGTCGAAGATCGGCATCGACAGCGCGGCGCCGACCAGCGGACCCAGCAGGAACGTGCGGCTCGACCACTGGAACAGGTTGCCCAGCTCCGACGACTCGTAGCCGAAGGCCCCCGTGATGTCCAGGCGCGGGAAGAACGCCGACTTGGCCGCGCCCACGCGGGCATTGGCGGCTGCCATGGCGCGTTCGGCCGCCGCGATGTCGGGGCGGCGTTCCAGCAGCGTCGACGGCAGGCCGGCCGGGATCGACAGGGCCACCTTCTCGAGTGGCTTGGGCGGCATCGTGAACTCCGACGGCGCACGGCCCAGCAGCACGGCCAGTGCGTGTTCGCCGGCGGCGCGGCGGCGGTCGATGCCCAGCGCTTCCGATTGCGCCGAGGCCAGCTCGGCCTTGGCGCGCGCCAGGTCCAGTTCGCTGATGTCGCCGGCGTCGTAGCGGCTCTGGATCAATTGCAGCGTCTCGCTGCGCAACTTCACTGTCTGGCGGTACAGCGCCGCTTCGGCGTCCTGCTCGCGCACCAGGAAATAGGTGCTGGCGACATCGGCCTGCAGCGCCAGCAGCACCGAGCGGTACAGCGCCTCGCTCTGTTGGGCGTCGGCAGTGGCGGCGTCGGCGGTGGAGGCGACGCGGCCGAACAGGTCGGCCTCGTACGACACCGTGCCCTGCGCTCGCCAGGTGGTCGAAGGGTGCGTCGGCGTGCCGTCGGGCAGGCCTTGCGACACCGCCGAAGGACGTTGGCGGCTGGGCCCGAAGCCGGCGTCCAGGCTGGGGAAGAAGCCGGCGCGGGCTTCGCGCTGCAGCGCGCGGGCCTGCGACAGGCGGGCGGCGGCGGCTTGCAGATTCTGGTTGGCCTTGTGGGCCTCTTCCTGCAACTGGTTCAGGCCTTCGTCGCCGAACACTTTCCACCATTCGCCGCGCAACTGCGCTTCCGAGGGTTGTGCGGGCTTCCAGGTGCCGGCTTCCGAGGCGGGCAGGGCGGCTTCCTTGTAGGCCGCCGGAGTGGCGGCCGCGGGTCGTTCGTAGGTCGGACCCACCGCGCAGCCGGCCAGCACGAGCAGGACGGCAAGCAGGGCGGAACCGCGGATCAATCTTTTGGTCTTCATGACGATTCTCTTGGGCGCGCACCCCGCCGTTCGGGACGGGGCGCGCTGGCTGTTTTTCCAGGCCGGATCAGGGGTTGTGCTGCGGGGCGGGCGGCGCGTGCGGGTCGATGTGCGGCACGCACACCGGCGCTTCGTGCGGCGCGGCCGAGTGCAGCGTCTTGCCGCCCAGCGAACGCAGCAGCACGTAGAACACCGGTGTCAGGAACAGGCCGAACAGGGTCACGCCGAGCATGCCAAAGAACACCGCGACACCCATGGCATGGCGCATCTCCGAGCCCGCGCCCGAGGACAGTACCAGCGGCACCACGCCCATGATGAAGGCGATCGACGTCATCAGGATCGGACGCAGACGCAGGCGGCTGGCCTCGATCGCGGCTTCCAGCGGCGAGCGGCCGTTCATCTCCAGCTCGCGGGCGAATTCCACGATCAGGATCGCGTTCTTCGCCGACAGCCCCACCAGCACCATCAGGCCGATCTGCGTGAAGATGTTGTTGTCGTTGCCGGTCAGGTAGACGCCGGTCAGCGCCGCCAGGATGCTCATCGGCACGATCAGGATCACGGCCAGCGGCAGAGTCAGGCTTTCGTACAGCGCGGCCAGCACCAGGAACACCAGCAGCACGCTGATCGGGAACACCCACAGGCCGGCGTTGCCCGCCAGGATCTGCTGGTAAGTCAGGTCGGTCCACTCGAACTTCACGCCGCGCGGCAGGGTTTCCGCCGCCACGCGCTCGGCCGCGGCCTGCGCCTGGTTGGTCGAGTAGCCCGGGGCCGGGCCGCCGTTGATGTCGGCGGCGGTATAGCCGTTGTAGCGCACCACCATTTCCGGACCGAAGGTCTGCTTGACCGTCACCAGCGACGACAGCGGCACCATGTCACCCGCCGCATTGCGGGTCTTGAGCTGCAGGATGTCGTCGGCGTGGGAGCGGAACGGCGCATCCGCCTGGGCCCGCACCTGGAACACGCGGCCGAAGCGGTTGAAGTCGTTGACGTACATCGAACCCAGGTAGATCTGCATGGTGTCGAAAACTTCCGTCACCGGCACGCCCAACTGCTTGGCCTTGACCCGGTCCAGGTCGACGTCGAGTTGTGGCACGTTGATTTCGTAGCTCGAGAACGCCGGGCCCAGTTCGGGCGTCTGCCGGGCCTTGGCCAGGAACGCCTGCTTGGCCTTGTCCAGCTCGGCATAGCCGAGCGCCGCGCGGTCTTCCAGTTGCAGCTTGAAGCCGCCCAGCGTGCCCAGGCCGAGCACCGGCGGGGGCGGGAACACGGCGATGAACGCCTGCTGGATGGCGCCGAATTTCTGGTTCAGCGAGGCCGCGATGGCGTTGCCCGACAGCGCCGCGCCCTTGCGCTCTTCGAACGGCTTGAGCGTCACGAACACGATGCCGGCGCTGGAGCTGTTGGTGAAGCCGTTGATCGACAGGCCCGGGAAGGCGATGGCGCTCTGCACGCCGGGTTCCTTCAGGGCGATGGCGCTCATCTGGCGGATCACGTCTTCCGTGCGGTCGAGCGAGGCGCCGTTGGGCAACTGCGTGAAGCCGATCAAGTACTGCTTGTCCTGCGCCGGCACGAAGCCGCCGGGCACCAGGTACGACACGCCGATGGTGGCGGCCACCAGCACGGCATACACACCCATGGCGCCGGCCTTGCGGCGGATCACGCCGGACACGCCCACGCCATAGTTCTCCGAGGCGCGGCCGAACATGTTGTTGAACCAGTTGAAGAAGCGGCCGAACACGCGGTTCATGCCCCGCGTCAGCCAGTCCGGCTTGTCGTGGTGGCTCTTGAGCAGCAGGGCCGACAGCGCCGGCGACAGGGTCAGCGAGTTGAAGGCCGAGATCACCGTCGAGATGGCGATGGTCATGGCGAACTGCTTGTAGAACTGGCCGGTCAGGCCCGTCATGAATGCCAGCGGCACGAACACCGCGCACAGCGTCAGCGCGATGGCGATGATGGGGCCGCTCACCTCGCGCATGGCGCGATAAGTGGCATCGCGTGGACTCAACCCCGCCGCGATGTTGCGCTCGACGTTCTCCACCACCACGATTGCATCATCGACCACGATCCCGATGGCCAGCACCATCCCGAACAACGACAGCGCGTTGATGGAATAGCCGAACATCAGCAGCAGGCCGAAGGTGCCCACGATCGACACCGGCACCGCCAGCAGCGGGATGATGGACGCGCGCCAGGTCTGCAGGAACAGGATCACCACCAGCACCACCAGCGCGATGGCTTCCAGCAGCGTGTGCACCACGGCCTCGATACTGGAACGCACGAACTGGGTCGGGTCGTATTCGATGCGGTATTCCACGCCCGGCGGGAAGTCCTGGGCCAGCTCGGTCATGGCGGCGCGCACCTGCGACGACACCTCCAGCGCATTGGCGCCGGGCGACTGCATGATGCCCATGCCCACCGCCTGCTTGTTGTCCAGCAGCGAACGCAGGCCGTACTCCTGGGCGTCCAGTTCCACGCGGGCCACGTCCGACAGGTGCGTCACGGCGCCGTCGGGCGAGGTCTTCAGGATGATGTCGCGGAATTCCTCTTCGGTCTGCAGGCGGCCGCGCGCATTCACGTTCAATTGCAGCGGCACGTCGCCCTGGGTTGGCGACGCGCCGATCACGCCGGCGGCGACCTGCACGTTCTGCTCGCGGATGGCCGCGACCACTTCGCTGGCCGTCATGCCGCGCTGCGCTACCTTCTGCGGGTCGAGCCACACGCGCATCGAGTAGTTGCCCGCGCCCCACACCGTCACTTCGCCGACGCCGGTAATGCGCGCCAGGCGGTCCTTGATGTTCAGGATCGCGTAGTTGCGCAGGTAGGTGATGTCGTAGCGGTCGTTGGGCGAGATCAGGTGCACCACCAGCGTCAGGGTGGGCGAGCTCTTGGTGGTCGTGACGCCCAGCCGCTGCACGTCCGGCGGCAGGCGCGGCAACGCCTGCGACACGCGGTTCTGCACCAGTTGCTGCGCCTTGTCCGGGTCCACGCCCAGCTTGAAGTTGACCGTCAGCGTCAGGTTGCCGTCGCTGTTGGCCTGCGATTGCATGTACAGCATGTTTTCCACGCCGTTGATGGATTCCTCCAACGGCGAGGCGACGGTTTCGGCGATGACCTTGGGGTTGGCGCCCGGATACTGCGCGCGCACCACTACCGAGGGCGGCACCACTTCCGGGTATTCCGAGATCGGCAACTGGAACATGGCCAGCAGGCCCCCCAGCAGCACCAGCACGGACAGCACCCCGGCGAAGATCGGCCGGTCGATGAAGAATTTCGAGATATTCATGAACGTTCTCGTTCTGCTTTGCGGGTCGCCGGCGGCTTAGTTGGCGGCCGCCGTCTTGACCGGGTTGCGTTGCGCCGCGACCATCGGCACCACGGTCGGGCTCACGGCGTCGCCGGGGCGCACGCGCTGCAAGCCGTTGACCACGATGCGTTCGCCGGCAGCCAGGCCAGAGTCCACCACCCGCAGACCTTCCTGGTTGGCGCCCAGCTTCACCTGGCGGTAGTTGGCGTGGTTCTTGTCGTCCAGCACCAGCACGTAGCGCTTGTCCTGGTCGGTGCCGATGGCCTTTTCGTCGATCAGCACGGCCGCGCGCGGCTCGCTGCCGCCCAGGCGGATACGGGCGTACAGGCCGGGCACCAGGGTGCCGTCGGCGTTGTCGAACTCGGCCCGCACGCGGATGGTGCCGGACGTGGTGTCCAGGCGGTTGTCCACCGACTGCACGAAGCCGGTGCGCGAGTAGCCTTCCTCGTTGGCCAGGCCCAGTTCGACCGGCACCGAGCCGGTCTTTTCGTTGCGGGCCGGGTTGACGTACTTCAGGAAGGTCTGCTCGTCGACGTCGAACGAGGCGTACATCTTCGAGACCGACACCAGCGTGGTCAGCGGCACCGAGGTGGCGCCGGCGGCGACCACGTTGCCGACCGTGACTTCCGCGCGCGACACGCGGCCGGTGACCGGGGCTTCGATGCGGGTGTAGCCCAGGTTGAGCTTGGCGTAGTCCAGCGCGGCCTGCGCGCCTTGCAGGTTGGCCGCGGCTTCGCGCGCGGCGTTCTGCTTTTCCTCGAAATCGCGGCGGGCGATGGCGTTGTCGGCCAAGAGGCGCTTGCCGCGCGCCAGTTCGGTGGCGGTGTACGAGGCGCGGGCCTTGGCCGCGGTCAGGGCGGCGGCGGCGCGGTCGACTTCGGCGGCATACGGACGCGGGTCGATGGTGAACAGCACGTCGCCTTTCTTGACGATGCTGCCGTCCTGGAAGTGCACCGCCGTCAGCGTGCCGGAGACCAGCGGACGGATGTCCACGCGGTCGATGGCTTCCAGGCGGCCGGAATAGCGCTGCCAGTCGACGATGGTCTTGCTGACCACTTCCGCCACTTCGACCGGGGGCGCGGCGGGCGCGCCTTGCGCCTGGGCCGCATTGGCGCCGGCGGGGGCGCGAAACAGGGCGTAGCCACCGCCGGCCGCGATGACGGCCGCGAAAACGACGAGCACAGCAATACGATTACGCGAAACCATGATGTTCCTTGTGGGTGATGTCGGAGAGAAGCGCGCCGGCCGGGACCGCGAGGGGGCGGGGGCGGCGGGCGGCGACATCGCGGCGGGTCTGGCAGTCCTGAAACACCGATGTCATATTGCAGTGCAACATGCGAAGCGGTTACGTCTCCCTGGTGAAATCCGTCTTTTTGGGGACAGGCTCTACCGGGATCGGAATCTGAGGATTGACAGGCCCTGGGATGGCGCCGGGCGGCACGGGCACTTCAAGATGGTTTGCATTCTGAGTGTTTTGCCGGCGCGGATAAACATGTCTATCTCGGCAACACTGTTCGGCTGGATGGTCTAATCCAGGACGAATTCGGGTTATGCTCCGTACACCCCGACCAAATTGCCCTTATAGGACACCGTCGCCATGGACCGTTTTCAGGCTATGCAGGTGTTTGTGCGCGTCGTGGATGCCAACAGTTTCACCCGGGCGGCCGACAGCCTCTCGCTTCCGCGCACCACCGTCACCACCATCATTCAGAACCTCGAACGCCTGCTGGGCGTGCGCCTGCTCAACCGCACCACCCGCCGCATCGGCCTGACACCCGATGGCGCCGGGTACTACCAGCATTGCGTGCGCATCCTGGCCGACGTCGAGGAAACCGAGGCCTGCTTCCAGGAAGCCGCCCTGCGCCTGAAGGGGCGGCTGCGCATCGACGTGCCTACCTGTATCGGCCGGTTGATCCTGATCCCGTCATTGTGTGATTTCCACGACAAATACCCCGACGTCGAACTGGTGCTGGGCATGGGCGACCGTCCCGTGGACATGGTGCAGGAGGCCGTCGACTGCGTCATCCGCGCCGGCGACCTGGAAGACTCCAGCCTGGTGGCGCGCCGCATCGGCACGCTGCAGACCGTGACCTGCGCCTCGCCGACCTACGTCGCGCGCCACGGCATGCCGCAGACCATCGAGGAACTGCGCAATCACCACGCGGTGCATTATTTCTCCAGTCGCACCGGCCGCAACTGCGCCTGGGATTTCAAGATCGACGGCAAGCACCAGGAAGTGGATATGCGCGGCACCGTGGCCGTGAACGAAGCCGGCGCTTACCTGGATTGCGGCCTGAAGGGCTTCGGCCTGATCCAGACGCCGCGCTACATGGCGCTGCCCTATCTGCAGTCGGGCGAACTGATCGAAGTGCTGCCGCAGTGGAAACCCAGCGCCACCGCGATCTCGGTGCTGTATCCGCAAAGCCGCCAACTCTCGCCCAAGGTCCGCGCCTTCGCCGACTGGGCGGCGGAACTGTTCGCCAGTTGCCCCTTGCTCAGCGGGCGCGACGAAACCGATCCGGCGGCCGCCAGTTGCGGCGTGTTCCAGCAGCGTCAGGCCAGCCCGGCCAGGCAGATGGCCGTGGCCGGCGTGGCCGCCGCCAACGAGCCCATGCCGCGCCGTCGCACGGCGCGCGAAGAGGCCGCCGAATACGCGCTGTAGGCGAGTCATCGTGACCAGGGTGGCGGGCCTGCGGGTTCGCCACGCAGGCCATTCGCGGGTAATTCGCCGGCAAAATCCCGGAAAACCAGGGGAAACCCCGTAGTAATTACAGGCCTTGTGTCCCTCGTATTTTGCGAAACGTCTGTATAGTCCGACAGTCAAAGCCTCAACGCATTCTCTGTCGATCCGCGCTATGCAGCCTGTTCTTCCCGCTTATCTGATCGCCCGTTGGCTTTTGCTGCTCGTCCTGTTGGCGGGGGTGTATTTCCTGAGCGGTTTCCTGGTGCCCGCGCTGGCTGCGTTGATCATCGGCCTGGCCAGTTGGCCCCTGTATCGGCGGCTGGTGGCGCGTTGCGGCGGCCATACCGCGCTGGCGGCGTCGCTGGCGTTGCTGATGGTGGTCGTGGTGCTGATCGTGCCGCTATCGCTGGCGCTGTCCTATGCCATCAAGGAAGCCAGTTCCTTCTTCGCCTGGGCCATCGCCGCCAACCGCCACGGCGTGGCGGTGCCCAACTGGATCACCTCGATGCCGGTGCTGGGCGACCGGCTCTCCGAATACTGGCAGGCGTATATCGGCGAGCCGCATGCGCTGGGCGCGCTGGTCGAGGCCGTCAGCGGCGAACACCTGGGCAATATCTACCGCATGGTGCTGGCCGCCACCGGCAACGTGTTCCAGCTATTGCTGACCGTGCTGTTCATGCTGATCACATTGTTCTTCGTCTACAAGGACGGCTTGCGCATGGTGGCGCAACTGGACGTGCTGGGCGAGCGCATCCTGCCGGCGCGCTGGCAGCGCTTCTCGCGCGTGGTGCCGGCCACCATCAACTCCACCGTCACCGGCATGGGCCTGATCGCACTGGGCGAGGGCCTGGTGCTGGGCATTGCCTACTGGGTCGCCGGGGTGCCGTCGCCGGTGCTGCTGGGCGTGGTCACCGGCTTCATGGCGCTGATTCCTGGCGGCGCACCGCTGTCGTTCACGCTGGTCTCGCTGTACCTGGTGGGGTCCGGCCATGTGGTGGCGGGCATCGCCCTGATGGTCTGGGGCAGCGTCGAACTGTTCATCGTCGACAAGACGCTGCGGCCGCGCCTGGTGGGCGGCCCGGTCAAGCTGCCGTTCCTGCCGACCTTCTTCGGGCTGGTGGGCGGGGTCAAGACCATGGGCATCGTCGGCCTGTTCGTGGGCCCGGTGCTGATGGCGCTGCTGGTGGCCGTCTGGCGCGAATGGGTGCACCATGAAGAAGCCGAACGCGATACCGCCCGGCTCCGGGCCAGCGCGTCAACCGACAACACGCCGGCCGGGGGCTAGTGCCACCGCGCGGCCCGGCGCCTGGCGGTTGAGGCCAAGCAACCGCCCGCGAAATTTGGGTGTAATCTAGCTCTCCCCGCGCCCGCCGGCGCCTCGTCCGGCACGCGCCTGCCGTGTGCGCAGACGCTTTGCAGCTTCCGCCGCGGGGTCTGAGGGGTTGGCAGGTTCATCATGTCCGGGTCGTTGCAAGAAGATGAGTTAGCGGTCCTGCGCGAGCAGGGTTTCGTGGTCGCACGGCAATTCGCCGACCCGGCCGAGGTGGCGGCGCTGCGCGCGCTGGCCGAGCGCCATTTGCGCGAGCACGTCGCGCCCATCGAGTACGAGGCAGACCTGCGCTATCCCGGCGCCCCCGAGTCGCGCAACGCCGAAGGCGGCCTGACCGTTCGGCGCCTGCTCAGCGTCTACGGGCGCGATCCGTTGTTCTCGCAATGGGCCACCAATGCGCGCATCGGACAATCGCTGGCTCGCTATTTCGGCGACACGCCGGTGCTGTCCACCGTGCACCACAACTGTGTGATGACCAAGCATCCGGCCTATGGCAGCCTGACCGGCTGGCACCAGGACATCCGCTACTGGTCGTTCTCCGACACCGATCTGGTGTCCTGTTGGCTGGCGCTGGGCGACGAAACCTGGGACAACGGCGGCCTGTCGTTCATCCCCGGTTCGCACGCGGCGGCATTCCAGCCCGCGCAGTTCGACGAACAGAAATTCTTTCGAGACGACGCGCCGGAAAACGCCGAATGGATCGCGCGCGCCGTCTGTCCCGAGCTGCGCGCCGGCGACCTGGTGTTCTTCCATTGCCGCACCTTGCATGCGGCGCAGGGCAACCGCAGTGATCGCGTCAAGCTGTCGCTGGTGCACACGTATCATCCCCAGTCTTGCCATCCGTTGCCAGGCACGCGGTCGGCCAGCCAGCCGGGAGTGCCGTTGGCGGAGTAGCGGCTCGCGCGCGGTGACGACGCCATCAGCGGCGCCGTCCCAGCCACCCCAGCAACAGCACCGATGCGCCGATGGCCGCCAGGTTGAAACGCATGGCCGTGGCGAAGGCCTGGGCGTAGCGATCGCCGCTGGCCGCGTCCGCCATGGCGTCCAGCGCGCCGCTGAACAGCATGCCGGCGGCGGACACGCCCAGCGCCGCGCCGACCTGCTGCAGCGTCGAGACCACGCCGGCCGCCATGCCCGCGTGATGGTCCTGCACCAATCCCAACGCGAGGTTGACCAGCGGTGTATTGACGGCGCCCTGCGCCGCGCCCAGCCAGACCAGCGCGGGCACCAGCGACCACGGTGCGAGCGTGGCGCCGGCCGCGCCCACCTGCCACATCAGCGCGGCGGTGGCGCCGCCGTAAAGCAGCGCGGCCACGGTGACCGCATGCGTGCCGAAGCGCGCCACCAGCCGCGGCGCCGCCATCGAGCCGGCCACGAAGCCCACGCTGGCGGGCGCGAACACCGTGCCCGCCGTCAGCGCGTCCACGCCCAGCCCGGTCTGCAGCAACAGGGCGTAGCACAGGAACATGGCGCTGGCGGTGGAGAACACCAGCGTCACCAGCAGGCAGCCGGCGGCAAAGCGCGGCTGCGCCAGCAGCGCCATGTCGACCAGCGGCACGCGGCCTGCTGCGCCGGCGCGTCGCTGCGTCCACACGAACAGCGCCAGCAACGCGACCGCCGCCGCGCCGCAGGCCAGCGTCCACGCGGGCCAACGGCGCGCCGGGCCTTCGACCAGCGCCAGCAGCAACAGGCCCAGCCCCGCGCCCAGCAGCGCCGAGCCGCCCCAGTCCATCGGCGCGCCGGCGGCGTCGCGCGATTCGGGGATGTGGCGCGCCAGCCGCCAGGCCAGCACGCCAAGCGGCACGTTCACCAGGAAGATCGTGCGCCACGCCAGGCCGAACAGGTCGGCGTGCACGATCCAGCCGCCCAGCACCTGGCCGGCGATAGCCGCCAGCCCCAGCGTCATGCCGAGCAGGCCGAAGGCGCGCCGCCGCGCGTGGCCGTCGTAGCTGACGCGGATCAGCGCGTAGACCTGCGGGAACAGCATGGCCGCGGCCACGCCCTGCAGCACGCGCGCGCCGATCAGCGTGTTGGCGTCGGGCGCCAGGCCGCACAGCGCGGAGGCCAGCGCGAAGCCGGCCATGCCCAGCATGAACAGGCGCCGGCGGCCATGGCGGTCGCCCAGCCGGCTGCCGGCGATCAACAGCACGCCATAGGCCAGTTCGTATGCGACGATGATGAAATTGATCTGCGCGAAGCTGGCCGACAGCGTGTGCTGCATGCTGGGAATGGCGACGTTGACCACGAACAGGTCGAAGATCGTGATGAAGCCGCCGGACAGCAGCACGGCCAGGCCGAGCGGGCCCGGCGTGGTGGGGCGGGAGGACGTAGCGGGGCAGGGCGAAGGAAGAGGGATGGAAGACATGAACAGGCCGCGAGAGATCAGAGTGGCGCTATTCTGCGGGCAGTTCCAGCCATATACAATTTAGCTGTTTATGCTATTACTAAAGGCAATAGGCGATGCCCCATCCTCCGCCGCATGACGCCGTTTCCGCATCGTCCGCGGAGGCCCGCGAGCGCGGCGCGCAGCGGCTCGACCGCACCCGCGCCGACCTGGCCGAATTCCTGCGCCTGCGCCGCGAGCGCCTGAGCCCCGCCGCGCTGGGGCTGCCAGCCGGCGGCCGGCGGCGCACGCCCGGCCTGCGGCGCGAGGAGGTGGCGGCGCTGGCCGGCGTCGGCCTGGCCTGGTACACCTGGTTCGAGCAGGGCCGCAACATCAGCGTGTCGGCCACCTTCCTGGAAAACCTGGCGCGCGTGCTGAAGCTGGACGCGGCCGAGCGGCGCCACCTTTACCTGCTGGCGCACCAACGTCCGCCGGCCGAGCCGGGGCGCACCTGGTGCACGGTGCCGCCGCAGGTGCGGCGGCTGATGGACGACCTGCCCACGCGGCCCGCCTACATCCTCAACCTGCGCTGGGACGTGGTGGCGTGGAACGCCGCCGCCGAACGCGTCTTCGGGTTCGGCGCGCAGCCGGCGGGGCGTCGCAACCTGCTGTGGATGCTGTTCGTGGAGCCGGCGATGCGCGAGCTGTTCGTCGATTGGCCGGCTCAGGCGCCGGCCATGCTGTCCACCTTCCGACGGGATTTCGCCTCGGCCTCGGGCGCGCTGGACATCACCGAACTGGTTGACGAACTGGAGCGCGTCGCGCCCGAATTCAAGGCCTGGTGGCGCGAGCACGACGTGCACGGCGCCTGCATGGGGGTGCGCAGCCTGCGCCTGCCGACGCTGGGCGAGGTGGCGTTCGAGCACTCCACCCTGTCGGTCGATGAAAGCCGCCACCTGCGCCTAGTGGTCTACGCGCCCGCGCCCGACGAGCCGCAGGCCATGGCCTTGGCGCGCTGGCTGGCGCGCAAGCCGCGCGTGGCGGCGCGTGGCTCCAGAGATTAGGCGCTGCGTGGTTCTACGGCGGAGGCGCGGCGCGCTTCTACAGTCGGGGCGATCCGCCACTTCCGCCCGCGCCATGTCCACTGAAATCCTGCCTCGCCGCCAAGCCCTGTCACTGCTCGTCGTAGTGGTGCTGGCCTGGGGCTTCACCTGGATCGTCAGCAAGCTGCTGCTGCAGCACATGACCCCGCTCTGGGCGGTGGCCGCGCGCAGCGTCGTCGGCGCCGCGGCGCTGGGCCTGGCGCTGCGGCGGGTGGCCTGGCCGCCGGGGTGCTGGACAAGGGGCGCGGATAGGCGGAGCAAAAAAGGCAGAGAAAAAAGGCAGAGAAAAAAGGCCCTTGACGGCCGCAATCGAGGCTGTGTATCGTACGATCTATATCGTAAGATACATCTTAAGTAATACGTCAGACACCCTGCGAGGCCATTCATGCGCCACTTCCATTTCCTGACCGCCTTTGCCCGTGGCGCCCGCCACGAATCACGCGATGCCTACCCGGGCCGCCATGGCCACCACGGGCATCGTGACCAACACGAATTCCATGAGCATTCGCATCGCCACGATCATGATCGCCACGGCCATCATCACGACCGCCACGATCATCACCCACGCGACGGCTATCATGGCCATCAAGGCCTGCACGACCCCCTGGCTTGCCACGCTCATCGCGGCCATGGGGCGGGTTTCGCCGCCGAGGGCTGGCACGAGGGCGGCCGTGGCCGTCACGGACGTCACGCCAGCGGCGGCGGCGGCTGGTTTGGCGGCCCATGGGGCGGCCGCGGCGGCGATGCCGACGACAGCTTCGGCGGCGACGGCCGCCACTTCGCGCGCGGCCGCAAGGTCACCGCTGACGACCTGCAACTGATGCTGCTCGGCCTGCTGGAGCAGAGCCCCAGCCACGGCTACGAACTCATCAAGGCGCTGGGGGCCATGTCCAATGGTTTCTACACGCCAAGCCCCGGCATGGTCTATCCCGCGCTGACCTATCTGGAAGAATTGGGCTACGCCACCGTCGAGCAGGAAGGCAGCAAGAAGCGCTACCACCTGGCCGACCCTGGCCGGGTGCACCTGGACGCCAACCGCGAGCGCCTGTCGGTGATGTTCAACAAGCTCAAGCACGTGGCCCGCAAGATGGACTGGATGCGCCAGGCCTGGAGCGGCGAACCGCGTGCCAGTGGCGATGATGAAAACGCCGCCGGCTGGATCGACGAATTCGTGCATGCGCGCCAGGCGATACGCCATGCGCTGCTGCAACACACCGACGCGTCGCCGGCCGAGCAGCGCCGCATCGCCGCCATCCTGCGGCGCGCCACCGAGGAAATCACGGGCAAGGACTGTGCCTGATCCCGTTCCCCTCATTGGAGATCCCATGACCCAGACTGGCCTGACCGTCGCACGCGTGCGCCATCCGCTCAAGATGCGCATGCTGACCGTGGCGCGCGTCGAACGCATCGCGGGCCTGCTGGCCCGCGTCACCTTCCGCGGCGAAGACCTGCGCGACTTCGTCTCCGCGTCGTTCGACGACCACGTAAAACTCTTCTTTCCCGCCGATCCGTCGCAACCGCTGGTGTTGCCCGAGGTCGGTCCCGATGGCATCAAGTTCCCCGAGGGCGCGCCGCGCCCGGCCGCGCGCGACTACACGCCGCGCCGTTTCGATGCCGAGCGCGAAGAACTGGACATCGACTTCGTGCTGCACGGCGATGGCCCGGCCTGCACCTGGGCCGCGCAGGCCGCGGTCGGCCAGCGCCTGGGCATCGGCGGCCCGCGCGGTTCGTTCGTGGTGCCCACGGGCTTCGACTGGCATGTGCTGATCGGCGACGAAACCGCGCTGCCGGCCATCGCCCGCCGCCTGGAGGAATTGCCCGCCACGGCGCAGGCGCTGGCGCTGATCGAAGTGCCGGGCGCCGCCAACGAGATCGCCCTGGCTACCCGGGCCCAGGCCTCGGTGCGCTGGCTGCATCGCAACGGCACCGCGGCCGGCTACAGCACCTTGTTGCTGGAAGCCGCGCGCGAGCTGGCATTGCCGCCGGGCGAGGGCTACAGTTGGATCGCGGCGGAGTCGGCCGTGGCCAAGGCGCTGCGCGAGATCATGGTGGCGCAGCATGGCGTCGACAAGAGCCGCATCCGCGCCGCCAGCTACTGGAAGCGCGGCGCCATCGCGGTGCACGAGTCGCACGAAGACTGAGGCCGGGCGCCCGCCGCCGCCGACACGGGCGCGATTCCCGAAGGCGACGGCCGTGGCCCGGCCATTGGCGCGCCTATCCTTGCGCCAGCGCCAGCAGATTGGCCACGCGCCCGCCGGGCGCGTCCTCGCGCACCGCCAGCCCCAGCACCGCGCGCGGCCAGTCCAGCGCGAAGGGGCGATAGACCACGCCGTCCGGGCGCAGGTGCCGCAATGACGCGGGCACGATGGCCACGCCCATGCCCGCCGCCACCAGGTTCACCGCCGATGACAATTGCGGCGCGCGCTGGCCGGGCAGCGGGTTCAGTCCGTGCTGGCGGCACGCCGCCATGACGTCGGCGCTCAGGCCGTAGCCGGACTTGCGCGAATACTGGATGAAGCGTTCCCGCGCCAGGTCGGCCGGCGCCAGCCGTTTGCGCCGCGCCAGCGCATGGCCCAGCGGCAGCGCCACCATCAGGGGTTCCTGCGTCAATTGCAAAAAGCGCAGGCCGCCATCCATGGCGAAGGGCGGCCGCACGAAAGCCGCATCGATCAGGCCGTCGCGCAGGCGCGCCACCAGCGTTTCGCTGTCGTCCTGCGACAGCGTCATTTCCACATCGGGGTATTGCTGGCGGTACAGCCGGATCAGTTCGGTCACGACCGGATGGAACGAGGCCGATTCGGTGAAGCCCAGCGACAGCTCACCGACCTCGCCGCGGGCCGCGCGTTGCGCCGTCTGCACCGCGTCCTGCGCGCGTTGCAGGATATCCTGCGCGCACGCCAGGAAGGCGCGTCCGGCATCGTTCAGGCTGACGCCGCGCCCGCGCCGGTCGAACAGCGGCGTGCCGACTTCCTCTTCCAGTTGCCGGATCTGCTGCGACAGCGGCGGCTGCGCCATGCCGAGCTGCTCGGCCGCGCGGGTGAAGTGCTGGGCCTCGGCCGTGGCGACGAAATAACGCAAGTGGCGCAATTCCATTTTAGTACTCAACAAGTATTGATTATCAATTTTCCATATATTGGACATTCTAGTTTGGCGGAACGATGATGCGTGCATCGACGTTTCGTTTTTCAAAGGAATGCTTCATGGCTACGACCCTGACTCCCGGCGCCCGGCTGCGCCAGCATCTCGCCCAGGACATCGTGGTGGCGCCCGGCGCCTACGATGGGCTATCGGCCCGCCTGGTGGCGGCCGCCGGCTTCAACGCGGTCTACGCCAGCGGCGGCGCGATCGCGCGCGCGGCCGGCTATCCCGACATCGGCCTGCTGAGCTTCACCGAGGTCATGGACCGGGTGGAGAAGATCGTGGATGCCGGCGGCCTGCCGGTGGTCGCCGACGCCGACACCGGGTTTGGCGGTTCGGCCAACGTCGAACGCACCGTGCGCGTCATGGCGCGCGCCGGCGTGGCCGCCTTCCATATCGAGGACCAGTCGTTTCCCAAGCGCTGCGGCCACCTGGATGACAAGAGCCTGGTGGATGCCGCGGAAATGTGCCGCAAGGTGCACATCGCGCGCCAGACGCTGGACGATGCCGACACGCTGGTGATCGCGCGCACCGACGCCATCGCCGTGGAAGGCTTCGACGCCGCCATCGCGCGCGCCGAGCGCTATGTGAAAGCGGGCGCCGACATGGTGTTTGTCGAGGCCCCGGAAACGCTCGAGCAGATCCGCGCCATCGCCGACCGGCTGCCCGGCCTGAAGCTCATCAACATGTTCCATGGCGGCAAGACGCCGCTGGTGCCGCTACCCGAGCTGGCGGCCATGGGCTATCGCCTGGCGATCATTCCGTCGGACCTGCAGCGCGCCGCCATCCACGCCATGCAGGCCACGCTTGCTGCCATCCGCGAGACCGGCGACAGCAGCGCGCTGGCCGACCGCCTGACCAGCTTCAAGGAACGCGAAGAGATCGTACAGACGCGCCGCTACCTGGCGCTGGACAAGCAGTAGGCCGCGCGCGGTCCGCCCGGCGTCAGCGGCGGCAGCGCTGCGGCATCGACAGCGGCCAAAGGCGCTGGTTGTAGGCGCCATAGAGCGTGCGGATGCCGCATTCCAGGGCGATGCGCGCCACCATCGCGCCACGCTCGTCCAGGATCATCGACTGTTCAAGCGTCGATACCACGGCGCGCTGGCCTGTGTAGTCCGAAGCCCACAGGAAGGCCGGCGCGATCGCCATCCTGCCCTGGCCATCGGCATAACCGTAACGTTCGCCCACGGCCGCGACCGACAGGCCATCGCGGCGCGGCCCGAGGTGGGAGAAGGTCGGCCCGGCGGCGACTCCCTTGTCGTTGATCGCGCGCATGCCGCCGTTGGGCAGCGCCAGCGCAGCCTGGCCTTCCGAGAAGGCGGTGCCGTCGCCGGCCAGCGTCAGGCGGGTCTTGCCCGTGGTGTCGACGTAGGTGGTGGTTGGCTTGCCGTCTTCGTCGCGGCCGTGTCGCATCAGCCAGGCCGATCCGGCTGGCCAGTACCATTCGCCGGCCGGCAGGTTGACCACGGTCTTGCCGTGTTCGTCGATCAGGCGCGCGCCGTCGTCGCCGCTCACCAGCGCGCGCGCCGGTTTGCCCTGGAAGCGCGTGCCCGCCACCGGACCGGGCGCGACCTGCCAGCGACCCTGGCCGTCGACATAGCCGTGCCGGTCGGCGCGGCGGATCGCCAGCCAGTCGCCCATCTGCGTATAGCGGGCATCCTCCAGGTCAAGCGTGCCGGAGGCGTCCGGCGAGACCAGCCAGCGCTGTTTTTCGCTGTAGGCCAGGTAGGTGCCGTTAGCCTCGCGCGACACCTCCAGCGCCGGCTGGAAGGAGGTCAGGATGCGTCCATCGCGGTTGACCAGTGCGGTCGGCCGGCGGTAGTCGTTTTCCTGCGGCCCGGGCTGCTGCACCAGCCACAGCTTGTCGCTGATGCGCTTGACGGCGTGATGGCGCGGCGGCACCACCCACTTGCCCTGCTGGTCGATCACGCCCGCCTTGCCGGCGCCCAGCGAGGCGGCGGCCTGGCCGTGCTGGAATTCGTCGATGTACTGGAAGGCCGGCTGCGACACTTCCTTGCCCGCGATGAAATCGTACAGGCCCCACGGGTCGCCCTCGGCCGCGGTCTTCAGGTAGCGCACCAGTCCGGGCGCCACCACCTCGGCCTCGAAATAGTCCGGCAGCGCATGGATCTTGCCGCCGCGGTCGATGAGGCGGGTCTGGCCCTTGTTGTAGATCAGCGCATAACCCTGGCGGAAGGCGCCGATGTGCTGCTGCGGCGGCAGATCCATCGGCTTGCCGCGGCCATCGAGCAACAGCACGCCCGCCTCGGTCTGCGCGGCAAAGCGCAGGTCGTCGGCGCCGAGCGGCGCGGCCTCGGCCTCGTCGTCGGTGGCGTAGTCGTCACGCGGCCCATCCAGCGGCAAGACCTCGGTCCAGTCCTTGTGGGTGGCGACGCTGCCGTCCGCCAGCACCAGGCCGGCGCCGCCGTCATTGCAATGGCAGTAGCCCTGGCCCAGCAGGCCCAGCGGGCCGCCCGGCACGTTCAGCGGCAGGTCGCGCAGTTGCGAACCCTGGGCCGCCGCCAGGGCATCGGGTTGCAGGATCGCGCGGCCGTCGGCGTCCAGCGCGTTGAGCAATTGGCCGTCCTGGCCGGACAGCCACAGCTTGCCCTGCCGCAGCGTCATGCGGCCGACATCGGCCAGCCACGGCGGCGCGCTGTCGCCGTGCAGCCACGCGCCCTTGGGCGTCAGCAGTCCGGCCACCTGGCCGGACTGGTCGCGAAACAGCAGGTAGCCTTCCTCGTTCTGTTCGGGGCGCATGCCGCTGCCCAGCACCACCGGTTCGGCGCGCCCGGCCACATAGGCCTTGAGCTTATCGCCGGACACATAGACCAGGGTGTTGTCGTAGATCTCCGAAGCCTGCGCCTCCTCGGCGGTGAGCGTGCCCAGCGGTTGGCCCGCCGCGTCCAGCAGGGCATAGCCCTTGCCGCGCGGCAGTTGGGCACTCCAGAAGGCCTTGCCCACGCGCTTGATGCGCTCGTAGCGCTTGCCTTCGCCGATCACCTTGCCGGCGGGATCGATCAGCACCACTTCCTCTTCGCCGATGCCCAGCGCCAGGGTGTCGCCATCGCGCCGCGAAATGTCGCTGTATTGCGGCGCCACGCGCCAGTTCCAGTCGCCATCGAGCACGCCAGACATGCCATGGTTGTCGACGCCGATGAACAGGCCATCGCCATAGCTGGAAATCACCTGCACGCCGGGCTTGGCGTAGCGGCGCTCGCCGCTGGTCGAACGGAATTCCTCGCGATACGTGATCGACAGCCGGGCCGGCTTGCCTTCGCCCAGGCGCACGCTGTCGACGCTGGCATCGATGGCGTCGCCCACCGCCTTGCCGGCGCGGTCGATCAATTGATAGCGGCCGTCCACCGTCACTACCGCCAGTCCCGCCTCGACGAAATCGGAGGCGCTGTCGTAGCGCGGCGGCACGGCCATTCTGCCCTTGGCGTCGATGTAGCCCCACTTGCCTTTCCAGCGCACCGCGGCCAGGCCGTGGTGGAAATCGCCCACCTGCTCGAACTGCGGCTCGACGGCCAGTTTGCCGTTGGCGTCGATAAAGCCCCAGGCGTGGCGGCGCAGCGAACCGTCGGTGGGGACGCGGTCGATCTCTTCGAGCGAGGAGGGCAGCAGCACCGCGGCGCGATTGTCCGACAGCGGGCCGATGCAGCCGGCGGGGCCGGCGTCGCCGTGGCGGGTGTCGCGGACCGCGGTCACGTCCATGAGGCCGTCGACGCAGGGGATGCTGTTCTGGCGGTACTGGGCCTGGGCCGACAGCGAGAGCCCCAGCGCGGCCAGGGCGCAGGCAAGGCGGGTGGCGTGAAACGCGCGTGAAGTCATGGTCATTGGGCTTGGGCGGATTCAGGGGCGGGCGCGTATTCGAGGTCGCCGGCGTCGGGGCAGGTCAGCTTTTCGCGCGGCCAGGTCAGGCGGCCCTGCGGGTCGAACACGACGACTTCGCCGCAGATCAGGCCGAACAGCGTCATCGTCTTGCCGCGCGTGTCGATGAACTCCAGCAGGCCTTCGCGGCGCACCAGGGCGCGGCCTTCGCTGAAGTCATCGGCCCAGCCGAATTCCGGCGGAATGACGTAGCGGCCGCTCAGGTCGATGTAGCCGAGCAGCTTGCCGCTGCGCTGTTCGCGCCGAGCCAGCGCCAGGCCGTCGCGCAACGGGCCCAGCTTATCGAAGTACGGGCCAACCACGCGCTTGCCATTGGCATTGACGAAGCCATAGCGGTCGCCCTGGCCGCGATAGACCACCACGCCTTCGCTGGCGCTGCGTTCATCCAGCGTGAATTCGCCCTTGAAGTGGGTAATCTCGCGGCCCTGCAGATCGGTCATCACGCTTTGAGAATTCTTGCTGTCGCGGAACACCGCGCGCTTCATCGACGCCAGCGGCGTGCCGTCGCCACGCGCTTGCAGCAGCGCCTTGCCATTCTCGTCCATCAGCCGGTAGCGTTGGCCGTCATAGACACGCGCCAGGCCCTCGGGCTGCACGAAGAACGGATTGAACTCGCCATTGGTGGCGGGCACCTTGAAGTTGCCGCGGGCATCGATGGCGCCGTTGCGCGAGCGGTACTGCACGTAGATCCAGTCGCCGAACTGTTCCTTGCGCTCGGGCTCGCCTTCGAACAGCCGGGTCATGCCGCCCTGGGCATCGAACAGCAGCGTGGCGCCGTCCTTGCCTTGCGCCAGATAGCGGCCCTGCTTGAGGTCCTGCGGCCGGTCGTGCAGCACCACGCTGCGCTTGCCGGTGCGCAGGTTGATCAGGCGATAGTCGTCGCGGTAGCCGGAACTGTCCTCGCCCTTGGGCTCGCGCGTCAGCAGGTAGCCGTTGCCCAGGTAGTCGAGTTCGTAGCTGCCGGAGTAGGTGGCGGGCACCACCCACTTGCCCTGGCGGTCGATGACGCCCCAGCGGTCGTGATCCTGCGCCTTGGCCCAGTCGTCGGTGAAGTTCTCGATGCGGTCGAGCGTCGGCTTTACGGTCTCGCTGCCTGTGCGGACGTTCCACAGGCCCCAGCGACGGTTGCGGCGTTCGTCCAGCGTATAGAAGTACAGCAGGTCGCCGTCGAGCTTCTCGCCATTGACCTCGATGCGCGCCGGCAATTTCTGCGGATTGCCACGGGTATCGATCAGCACGGCGGAATTGCGGTCCATGTCGGGCGTGCGGGCCCAGGAATAGGGGCCGTTGAAGCCGCCGATGCCGGCATATTTCGGCGGCAGGATCCAGTTGCCTTCGGCGTCGATGGCGCCGACGGTGCGCTTGCGGGTCTGCACCAGCAGCGGCGCGGTGGCGTCATAGCTTGTCATGTCGTCCCATTGCGCATTGGTGACGATCTTGCCCGAACGCGTCAGGATGCCGGTCGGCTGGCTGTAGTCGTTGGGATGCAACAGCGCCAGCGGCAGCGCATCGGCGTCCGCCCGGCCGTTGCCTGCCTTGCCGGTGGCGCGCTTGGCGCTGAACGGCATGACGCGGTATTGGCCCAGGCGCGCGACGGTGTCGGCGTCCAGCAGCGGCGTGCCGTCGGGTCGATAGATCTGCGCCAGCGTCGCTTCGGTTTCGTAGCCGCCCGCATCGGCGCTGACGGCGGCGTCGGCGGCTGCCGTGGCGGCATCGGCGGCGGCATCCACGGCGGCGTCTGCCGCTGCCGCGGCCTCGACGGCTTGCGGCGCGTCGGTGGCGGCGTCGACCGCCTGCGGCGCTTCGGTCGCGACATCCGTGGCCAGCGGTGGCGATGGGTCGAGGGGCGTTGCCGCGGGCGCCGCGACGCTGACGGCAACGTCGGCCTGCGCGGAGGTCGGCGCCGTTCCCGGGCCTGCCGGCTGCTGGGCATTGACCCAGGCCAGGCCGTTCTGGATGGTGACGCGGCCGAAGGTCGCGCGGACCACCTGCGGCTTGCCGTCGGGCGGTATCAGGATCACCGCGTCGATGTCGGTCAGAATCTTCCAGCCGTCGGTCGCCTCGACGCCGACATACTGATTGGTGAAGGTGCGCAGCGGCTTGAGCCGCGCGTCCAGCAGCGCATAGGGGCCGTCCCCCTTGGGCTTGACCAGCCACAGGCCGGGCGCCACGCGCGTCACGTTCTCATAGCCGTCGCGGTCCAGGGCCGTGCCATCGGGCCGCACGAACCGCCAGGTGTTCTCGCGCTGCACGGCCAGCGTGTCGCCGTCGCGCAGCGGCGGCTGCTGCGAGCGCAGCACTTCGGGCGCGATGGCCCAGCGGCCGTCGGCATCCAGCAGGCCCCACCAGCCGCCATAGCGCGAACTGCGCCGCTGCGCCGGCAGGTGGGCGGCGTCGTCGGAGGGCGCCAGCATCATCACATCGGCGGGCAATGTCAGCGCGCGACCGGTCGCGGTGTTGAACAGTCGCGGCGGCTGTGGCACTTCCATCTCGGCTAGCTTCTGGCCGCGTTCGAAACCCCACGAGCGCGTGCCCAATTCGAACGTCTTGACCACCTGCCCCTGGCGATCGATCAGCACGTCGCGCTCGTCCAGTTCGACCAGTGCGGTGCCTTCGGCATTGAAGCCCGAAGCGCGGGCGTAGCGAGGCTTGACTGCCCAGTTGCCGCGTTTGTCGATATAGCCCCACAGGCCGTCCTGGCGCACCGCAGCCAGGCCGTTCTGGAACGACTCCGCTTCCTGGAACGCCGGCTCGACGACCATCCGGCCTTGCTTGTCGACGTAACCCCAGGTGCCGGCCGTGTCGCTGGCCTTGCCGGTGATCACGGCGGCCAGGCCTTCGGCATACGCACGCTGGCAACTGACGTCCGGGGTGATGGCGTAGGTGCGGCCGACGCAGTCGCGTTGCCAGTCGGCGTATTGGTCGGCGCTGGCAGGCGCGCTGCCCAGCGCCGCCAGCGCCGCGGCGAGCGCCAGCGGCCGCAACGCCGGCGGCAAGCCTGTCCGCAAATGCAAAACGCCCCTCATGATGCTGCGGCGCGCGCGGACTGCGGCAGGGCGCGGGTGGGCGCAACAGGAGGGAACGAGCGAAACCGGGCGTGCCGCATGATCGGAGAGCCTGTTTAAAAGGGACGAGGACAGCACTGTAGCCAGCAGTGGCGGTCAAAAAAAACGACAAATGTAACGATAGGGAACGAACCGTTAACATGTGCCGCGTGCTGTGGCTGGCAAGGGCGCGGCGTGGTGGTTGCGGGGGCGCCGGTGGCATTCGCGCCGCGCATGTTGCCAGCGAAAAATAATCAGTTGAACGGCCGCCGCCGCGCCCCTGTAATAGCGTCATTCGCCCGTGCGCGGGTGCAAGGTATCACGCCAGAGGGTCGCCATGTCCGCCGCCGTTCCGTCCGTCGCTGCTTCATCCGGTCCCGCCACGCCGTCGCGCAACCTCTGGCTGATGGTGTTGGCCGGCGGCATCGTCATGGGCCTGGCGCTGGGCGTGCGGCATGTGCAGGGCCTGTTCCTGCTGCCCATCACCATGGACCGCGGCTGGTCTCGCGAGACCTTCGCCATGGCCCTGGCGGTACAGAACCTGACCTGGGGCGTGGCGCAGCCGTTCACCGGCATGATCGCCGACCGCTGCGGCTCGGCCAAGGTGATCCTGGGCGGCCTGCTGTTCTACGCGCTGGGGCTGGCCGGGATGGCGCACGCCACCAGCGCGGGCGCCTTCATGTGGAGCGCCGGTATCTGCATCGGTGTGGCCCTGTCGGGCACCGCGTTCGCCGTGATCTACGGCGCGCTCAGCCGGCTGGTGCCGCCCGAGCGGCGCGGCTGGGCCCTGGGCGTGGCCGGCGCGGTCGGCGGGCTGGGACAGTTCACCATGGTGCCGGCGGCGCAGTGGCTGATCGGCGGCGCGGGCTGGGTCAGCGCATTGCTGGTCTTCGCGCTGGCGCTGGCGGTGCTGGCGCCGCTGGCCTGGCCGCTGAAGGAACCCGCCCGCGCGGCAGCGAAGGCCGGCGCCTCGCAGCCCGACCAGCCGCTGGGCGCGGCGATCCGCGAAGCGTTTTCCCAGCGCGGCTTCTGGCTGCTGAACCTGGGGTTCCTGGCCTGCGGCTTCCAACTGGCCTTCATCGGCACGCACCTGCCGGCCTACCTGATGGACAAGGGCATGCGGGCGGCGGATGCCGTCGCGGCGCTGGCCATCATCGCGCTCGCCAATGTGGCCGGCACCTACGTCTGCGGCATCCTTGGCGCGCACCATCGCCGCAAGTACCTGCTGGCCGGCATCTATCTGCTGCGCACCGCAGCCATGGCGCTGTTCTTCCTGCTGCCGCTGTCGCCGTGGTCCGTCTATGTGTTCGCCGCGGTCATGGGCTTCGTCTGGCTCGGCACGGTGCCATTGACCAACGGCCTGATCGCGCAGGTCTTCGGCCTGCGCTACCTCACGACGTTGTTCGGCTTCGTCTTTTTCGGCCACCAGCTTGGTTCGTTCCTCGGTGTCTGGCTCGGCGGCGCCGTGTTCGAGGCGACTCATTCGTACGACCTGATCTGGCTGGGCGCGATGGCGCTGGGTGTGTTGTCGGCGGCGCTGCACTGGCCCATCGATGACCGCGAGTTGCCGCGGGTGCGCGCTATCGCGGCCGCCTGAAGCGGCCCGATGCGGCTCGCGCGCGGCGTGAGCGACCCTACAGCGGCCGGTGCTGCGTTCCCGCGCCCTGCGTGACGTGCAGCATGCGACAGGGCTCGATGACCTTGACGGTATGCCAGGCGCCCTTGGGAATCACATACGCGCTGCCGGCGTCCAGCCGCACGGACTGGATGCCGGTGGGCCATTCCAGCAGCAGCTCGACCGAGCCTGACATCAGGCGCACGATTTCGTCTGCCTGCGGATGCATTTCCCATTGCGGCCAATCGGTGCTGAAGGTGTGTTCCGACAGCAGCCAGCCATGGCCGTACGGTTCCAGCGCGTCGCGCGGCAGGGACCAGAAGGCGTCGCCACCCTTGACCGTGGCGGCGCGGCCGGCGGTATCCAGAAAAATGTAATGCGATGATAGATCGGTGGGCATGGGGCTTCTCCAGGGGGGGGGGCGGCCTTTACGCGTTATAACAGTGTCCAGTGTCGTCGGCCGCGTCGGCGACGCGTCATCTTGGCAAGGAATTCCGCATGCAGATCGAATCCCGTTGGTTGTTCCCGTGCGAACCTCGGCATATCTGGCCGCATTTCCTGCACGCGCGCATGGACGACACCCGGCCGCTGCTGTTTCGCCTGGGCGTGCCCAAGCCGATCAGTTGCAAGGTGCTCGAAGGCGCGCCCGCCGTGGGCCACACGCGGCAATGCACCACCGACCGCGGCACCATCGACCAACGCATCCTGATCCTGCAACACGACGAACGCCTGCGCTACCAGATGCAGCGCAGCACGGTGTGGTGCGCGGACTGGGTCGGCTCCCTGGTCGACACCTTCGAATTGCGGCCGGTGCCGGGACAGGGCACCGAGGTTCGTCGCGTCACGCAGTTCGAGGCCGCGGGCGCCATGCGCTGGGCCAAGCGGCTGGGCCTGTGGGCCGGTCTGCGCCAGGCGCACGCCTATGCCAGCCGCAACTGGCGGCGGCTGGCGGCGGCCAGCCAGGCCGCGGAAAACTGCTGAAGCCGCGCGCTTCGTATCGGGCAAAAACTGCGATAATCCCGAACTTTCGAGCAGGCGCCAGCGCGCCTGGGGCGCGAGGGGGCGGCATGAGCAAAGGGTTCGACGGCGTCAGGCCGGCATCCGAATCGTCCATCGAGATCGGTTTCTTCTACCAGGGCCGCCATTGCGTCGAGCGCATCCGCGTCAAGCCCACCGCGGCCAATCTCAAGCGCGCCGCCGAGCGCCGCGCAGCCATCCTGGCGGCCATCGATCGCGGCGACTTCGATTACGACGCCGAATTCCCCCGGCGAGCCGCTGCCTTCCCTCCCGCCAAGGATCCGACATGACCCTCGCCGCCGCCTTGCCCGTGCACGACCTGACCGCCGATGCTTTCACGTCCTATGGCTGGATGCTGGGCAAGCCCATTCCGCTGGGCAACGGCGTGCCCCTGTTCAGCAATGAGGCCACCGACTTCTGGCAGGAACATGTGTTCAACACCGGCGCGGGCGGCGACGCCGAGGTGCTGTGGGTCAACTACCGCAGTGCCTCGGGCGAGATCGCCAGCCTGGAAAAGCACCTGCTGACGCAGCAGGCCATCGTGCCGTTGACAGGCGCCATCGTCCAGGTGGTGGCGCGCAGCGCCGCCGACGGCAGCCCCGACCTGGAGACGCTGGCGGCGTTCCGCGTCGAACCGGGGCAGGGTGTGTGCATGCGGCCCGGCTGTTGGCACGCCACGCGCGTGGCCGGCGCGGAAGTCACCTGCCTGATGCTGACGCGCCGTTCCACCACGCTGGACCTGATCCAGCACCTGACCACCGACGCCGCCGCCAGCGAAAGCGCGATCACGCCGATTCCGGCGCGGCAGCTCGAGCCGCTGCGATTGCCGGACTGACTCCGCGGAAGGGCTGGCGCGCCGCGCCCTGCGCCATTGTGTTGGCGCGTTGCATCGCCGCTGTCGCTGCCCTCGAAAAGATAGTGCTGTCATCTCCGTGCGGTTTCACTACCTCGGTGAAATGTGCCAGAATTTCAGCGCCTGTCTGTCCTGTCCGCGACGCTGCCGCCATTCGGGCGTTGCCAACCGCTACCCGAGTTGGAGCATGCAATGCGCATACGCCGCGCCGGCCCCGGATCTCTTCCCCGGCCTTTTGCCGGGGTCGCTTTTTGTCTGCGAGGTCTTGCCGCCCTGGCGTTGATCGCAGGCGCCAGCGGTTGCAGCTTCACCTCGCCCGACGCGGCCACCGGCTCGCAGTACGTCGGCATCGATGGGGTCACGGCGCCCGAAGCGCAGCGCATCGCCAAAGAGGCCTACGTCTACGGCTACCCGATGGTCGCCAACTACCAGGCCATATACGCCGCCAGCATCGACGTGGGCAATCCGCACTACAAGGCGCCGTTCAACACCCTCAGCCATGCCATGGCAGATGATGCCGCCGCCGTGGCGCCCAGCGTCGACGCGCCGGTATCCTCTGCCGTGCTCGACCTGCGCGCCGAACCCGTCGTCATCAGCGTGCCGCCGATGGAAGCCCGACGCTATTTCTCGGTGCAACTGCGTGACCTGTATGGCTTCAATTTCGCCTACCTCGGCAGCCGCGTCAGCGGCAATGGCGGGGGCAGGTATCTGGTGGTTGGCCCGCGCTGGAACGGCGCCGAGCCCAAGGGCTTCACCAAGGTGATTCGCGCCGAGACCGAGCTGGTCAGCATGACGGCGCGCACCCAGCGGTTCGCTGCGTCGGACCAGGCCCGGCTCCAGCGCATCCAGGCCGGCTACAAGCTCCAGCCGCTGTCGGCCTACCAGCGGAAAAGGCCGGCGCCGGCGCCGGCCTCGGTGGCCTGGATCGCGCCGGAGCCGCCCGAGCAGATGCGCAGTTCGCTCGAGTTCTATAACCAACTGGGGTTCCTGCTGCAATTCGCGCCGGTCCAGCATGGCGAGCGCACGCTGCGCAAGCGCCTGGACAGCCTGCGCATCCGGCCGGATGCGCCGGTCGTTACCGGGTCCATGCACCCGCGGTTGCGGCAGGTCATGCAGGAAGGCATGCACGACGGCCAGAACGACATCGACAAGCTCCGGGTGGCGCTGGCCGGCAAGACCGACACGTTGTTCGGCGACCGCCAGACCCTGCGCCATGACTACCTGGCGCGCGCCACCGGCGCCCAGGTCGGCCTGGGCGGCGACAGCCGCGAGGAATCGATGGCCACCGTGCTGGCCACCGATGCGGCGGGCCGGCCCCTGGACGGCGCCCAACCGTACACCCTGCGCTTCGCGCCGCGCGGCCTGCCGCCGGTCAACGCGTTCTGGTCGGTGACGCTGTACCGCATGCCCGGACAACAATTGGCGCCCAATGCCATCAAGCGCCATGTGATCGATGCCGCGATGCTGCCCACGCTAAAGCGCGACCGCGATGGCGGGCTGACGCTGCGCATCCAGCACCAGGCGCCGGGCAAGGGCGGTGACGCCAACTGGCTGCCGGCGCCCGCCGGGCCGTTCATGTTGACACTGCGCTACTACTGGCCCAAGCCGGCGCTGCTGGACGGCACCTGGCAGCCGCCGCAGGCGCAGCGCGTCGGGCAGTAGCGGCGTTCCTGGCGCAACCTGCGTCGCAGGGCGACGCCGCAGCCGCCTGGCCCGGCCGGAACGCCGCTGGCCGTTACAGGTCCTCGCTGCGCCAGACCTTCAGCACGCGGCCGAATATCTGCAGGTCCATGTCTTCGGTGATGTCCCAGGCGTCGTACCGGGTGTTCTCGGATTTCGCGCGGATCAGCAGCCCGTTGGCGCTGGGGATGCGTTGCAAGCGCTTGATGAAGCCCTCGTTGCCGACACGAAAGAAGAACACGCCGTCGACGTCGGCCTTGACCACGCCCAGGTCCACGAGCAGCGGATCGCCCGGGTTGTACATGGGCCGCATGCTGTCGCCGAAACCCGTCACCACGCACAGGTTGGCGGCCGCGGTGTAGTGCCGCAGGTTCTTGTGCAGCCATTCCTGGCTCACGCGCAGGCTCTGGATCACGCCGGGCTGGTCGCGCAACTCCACCCCCGGGCCCATGGCGCCGCCCGTATCGAAGCGGGGTATGCGCAGGTCGTCGGCGGCGCCGTCGTCGGCCACGGGGCTGGCGCCGCCGGCCCCGGCCAACACGATGTCGGGCGGATATTGCGAGGCTTCGTCCAGCAATTGTTCCAGTGACAGCCCCAACCCCGCCGCAAGCCGGGCGGCATATTTGGAGCGCTCGCTGTCGCGCCCTTCGAGCGCGGCGATGGTGCCGGCCCCCACGCCGGTGCGCGCTTCGAGCTGTTCCAGGGTGAGACCGAGGGCGGCGCGGTAGCGCCTGATTTGTTTTCCGAGAGCCATGGCGGGAACACTAAACAGTTGTGGAAAATTGTGCAACAACAAGTGTTGAAATCGGGATTATACATTTGTAGAATTTCAACCATGAATTACACGAAACGTGTGCCGTTATCAGACGGAAGCGTGGGTAGCGTATCGCTACCGAAGGGCTTCTCCCAACAACCCATCCGGACGCTGGCAACGCCCGTCCGCAGCCCGGGTGCCCGCGTGGCGCCTTCCCGGTTCCCGCCCCAGGCGGCGGGCGCCACCCCCGAACCCAATGGCAAGGAGCGGCAAATGAATCAGGCAGGAAACATGGCCCTGCGGGCCCCGCAGGACTGGATCGGCGCGGCATCGCAGGCGGGCGCCGCGATCGCGCGTTCGATGGCCGCGCGGTCTGCCGTGCCACAGGCAGGGCCGCAGAGCGGCGCGCGTGGCCAGCAACAGAAGGGGCAGGACATGACGCGAGAGGAATCGGATCAGGTCGAAGCGCTGATCATGGAGTGGTACCACTGGAGCCGCGGCTACCGGCCGCAATTGGGCGTGGGCAGGGTCTCGGCCTTCGCGCGGGGCATGACTTCCGACGACACCTATGACGACGAAGACGTCGACGCCCGCCTCGCCGCCACACGCGGCGAGCAGACCGAGCTGTGTATCGACGAGCTGCCGTGGCAGCAGCGCTCCGCCATTGGCGTGCACGCCGGCAACAAAGCCGCCGGCGCCCGCGTCTTCAGCAATCCGCGCCTTACGCCCGCGCAGCAGCACGCAGCCTACCAGGAGGCCAAGGCGGCGTTGCTGCCGCTCTTGCGGCGGCGCGCGCTGGTGACGGCGCCGCAGGTGCGCCCTTCCGTCCGATAGTTTGAGGCCGCTTCCGTGCGCCGCAGTCCGCCAGGACGCCAACTCGACCTAGAATCAGGAACCAGGCGGAGCGGGATTCCGCCGCAACCGGAGCGCCGCGACACCGCATGAAGCGCAATTTCAACATCCACGACCTGCGTATCTTCTACACCGTGGTCATGACCGGGTCCACCCGGCAGGCCGCGCAGGCCATGCACCTGACACAACCGGCCGTCAGCCACGCCATTTCCCGGCTCGAGCAGGCCACCGGCGTGCGGCTGTTCGACCGTTCCCACAAGACCTTGCGGCCGACCGAGGCCGGGCAGTACCTGTACGGCGAAGCCAAGTTCGTGCTCGATGAACTGGTGCGCATCGACGAGGCCTTGCACAGCATCGAGCAATTCGGCGGCCGCGGCCTGCGCGTCGCCACCTCGCCGGCGCTGGCCTTGTCCTACGCGCCGGACGCCGTGCGCCGTTATCTCGCGGCCAATGGCACGCAGCCTTTCTCCATCGACCTGGAATCCTCGGTGCAGGTGATCAGCGCCGTCGACACCATGCGTGCCGACTTCGGCCTGGGCGCGGTGTCGCAGGAAAGCGCGCGGCTGGCCTTCCGGCCCTTCCTGCGCACCGATGTCATGGCCATCGTCCATCGCGAGCATCCGCTGGCGCGCGGCGAGGTCGTGGCGGTCGGCGACATCCGCCCCGACAGCTATGTGCAGCCGTTGTGGTCCGACTACGTCATGCCGCAGGGCGACGTGGCCGAATCGCTGCAACTGCGCTCCGGCATGCGCGCGCACATGTCGTTGTTGCCGGGCACGGTGCGCGCGGTGCGCGGCATCAGCCTGATCAACGCGCTGTCGGCGGCCGATATCGTGTCGGCGTATCCCGAGCTGGTGGCGTTGCCGCTGGCCGCGCGCCAGTGGTTCGATTTCGTGCTGATCGCGCGCAACGAGGCCGCCAGCCAGGAGTCGGCCGAACGCCTGCTCGACGCCCTGCGGGCCGCGGCCCGGGCGCGGCAGCAGGGCGTCTACGCCAGCACCATCCAACTGTTGCCCTAGACGCCAGGCCCCAAAGACGGGGGCGCACCGGGCGGGGCCGGGCTTATCCTGCCGGCGGTTGCCACGGCAGCGATTGCAGGTCGCCGTCGATGCTGATGGCCTGCCCGCTGATCATGGCGCCGAAAGGGCTGGCCAGGAACAGCGCCATGTTGGCGATGTCGGCTGCGCGCACGAATTGCCCCAGGCTGACACCGGCCAGTTCGAGCCGCGTTTCCTCTGCCACCGTCAGGCCCATGTTGCGGGCGCGGGCCTCGATCACCCGATCGATGCGCGGACCGGCCACCAGCCCCGGCAGCAGTGCGTTGACGCGGATGCCATGGCCGCCCAGCTCGATCGCCAGCGAACGGGTCAGCCCGACCACGCCCCACTTAGTGGCGGCATAAGGGGTGCGCATCGGCACGCCCATGCGGCCGGCGACCGAACTGATGTTGATGATGCTGCCGCCGCCGGCCTGACGCAGCGCCGGCAGCGCGTGCCGCACGGTATGGAACTGCGCGGCCAGGTTGATATCGAGCGTCGCGTCCAGATCCTGCGGCGTGATGTCGCCGATACCGGCGGTCGGGCCGGCGATGCCGGCGTTGTTCACCAGCACGTCCAGCCCGCCCAGGTGCGCCAGCGCCTCGCCCATGTAGCGTTCGATTTCGTCGCGCCGGCTCACGTCCGCGCGCGCCCAGGCGTGCGGGCAGGCGGCCAGCGCTTCTTCGTCCACATCGCAAACGTGCACGTGGGCGCCACGCGCCCCGAAAGCGCCGGCGATGGCCGCGCCGATGCCGGCCGCGCCCGCCGTGACGATGACACGCTTGCCGCTCAGGTCCACGGGCAGGGCGCCGATGTCCGCCGGGACGGGATTCTTGGCTGTCATGATTTGTTCCTTGTGGTGCGAGTCCGCGCCGGGTCAGTGTTTCATCAGGCGGCAGGTGGATTGGGCCGGCGAGGTGTAGATCTGGTCGCCGGGCGCGCGCGCCACCAGCTTGTAGTAGTCCCACGGGCCCTTGGACTCCGCCGGCGTTTTCACTTGCATCAGGAACATGTCATGCACCATCAGGCCGTCGGCGCGGATCCTGCCGTCCTTGACGAAGAAGTCGTTCACCGGGTTGGCCTTGAGCCATTGCATCACCGTATCGCCATCGGTGCTGCCGGTGGCCGCGACCGCCTTCAGGTAGGTGGTCGCGGCCGAGTAGTCGCCGGCCTGCAGCATCGACGGCTTCTTCTTCATCTTTTCCTCGAAGCGCGCGGCCCATTGGCGCGAGGCATCGTCCTGGTCCCAGTACCAGGCCGTGGTCAGGTACATGCCCTGCGCGGCCGGCAGGCCAAGCGCGTGGATGTCGGTGATCAGCACCAGCAGGCCGGCGATCTTCATTCGGGGCGTCAGGCCGAACTCGGCGGCCGCCTTGACGGCGTTGCTGGTATCGCTGGCGGAGTTGGCCAGGCCCAGCACCGACGCGCCCGAAGCCTGCGCCTGCAGGATGAACGACGAGAAATCGGCCGTGTTCAGCGGATGGCGCACGCGCCCCTTGACCGTACCGCCTTCGGCCTGCACCACGGTCGACGCATCGCGTTCCAGCGCCTGGCCGAAGGCGTGGTCAACCGTCAGGAAAAACCAGTCCTTGTTGCCTTCCTTGAGCATGGCGCGCGCCGTGCCGCGCGCCAGCGACACGGTATCGTAGGCGTAGTGGACGGTGTAGGGCGTGCATTGCGTGTTGGTCAGTTCCGAGGCGCCCGCGCTCACCACGAAGAACGGCGTCTTCTTTTCCTCGGCCACCTTGGCCATGGCCAGCGCGGCCGCCGAGTTGGCGCCGGCGATCAGCATGTTCACGCCTTTCTGGTCGAGCCATTCGCGGGCCCGCGACGAGGCGATGTCGGCGCGGTTCTGGTGGTCGGCCACCAACACCTCGACCTTCTTGCCCGCCACCGCGCCGCCCAGGTCGGCCACCGCCATCTTGATCGCCTCGGCGCCGCCTGGGCCGTCGGCATCGGCCGACAATCCCGACATGTCGGTGATGAAGCCGATGCGGATCACGCCGTCATCGGCGCGGGCCGCGCCCGTCCAGGCCAATACAGTGGCCAGCGCGGCCGCAGACAGTGTCTTTTTCATGGGTGTCTCCTCGATCCTGCGGATCCGTGATGTTCAAGCGTCCCGATGCAGCGGGCGATTCCTGCCCAGCGGCTTGGGGCGCGCGGCCCAGGCCGCCGCCATTGGCGGCCGGGCGCGGGGCGCGATCATTCAGAACGCGACTTCATTGCCGCCCTTGAGGCGCAGCATCGCGCGCGCCTCGGCCGGCGTGGCGATCTGCAGCGACAAGTCTTCCAGGATGCGGCGGATGCGCCGCACCTGATCGGCGTTGGACCGCGCCAGTTCGCCCGGCCCGTCCCACAGCGAATCCTCCAGCCCCACGCGGACATTGCCGCCCATCGTGGCCGCCATGGTCGCCAACGGTGTCTGCTTGCGCCCGGCCGCCAGTACCGACCAGACATAGTCGGCGCCGAACAGGCGGTCGGCGGTGCGCTTCATCATCATCACGTCCTCGGGGTGCGTGCCGATGCCGCCGCGGATGCCGAACACGGATTGGATCAGGAAAGGCGGCTTGAGCAGCTTGCGCTCGACGAAGTGGGCCGCGGTGTAGAGGTGGCCGATGTCGTAGCACTCGATCTCGAAGCGCGTGCCGTTGTCGCCGCAGGACGCCAGGACGTGCTCGATGTCCTTGAAGGTGTTCTTGAAGATCAAGTCGTTGCTGCCTTCCAGGTAGGGGCGTTCCCACGTGTGCGCGAAGGTCTTGAAGCGTTCCAGCAGTTCGTACATGCCGAAGTTCATCGACCCCATGTTCAGCGACGCGACCTCGGGCTTGAAGCGCAGCGCCGGCGCCATGCGGTCGGCCAGCGGCAGCACCGGCGAGCCGCCCGTGGTGATGTTGATCACCACGTCGGACGCCGCCTTGATGCGCGGCAGGAATTGCGCATACAGCGCCGGATCCTGAGTAGGCTGGCCGGTGTCCGGCTGGCGCGCATGCAGATGCACGATGGCCGCGCCGGCCTCGGCCGCCTCGATGGCGGAGCGGGCGATCTCGTCGGCCGTGACCGAAAGGTATGGCGACATCGACGGCGTATGGACCGAACCGGTGATGGCGCAGGTAACGATGACCTTGTTCCTGGATGGCTTCATGGGCCTGGACCTCTTGGATGTTGAGACCCGGCTGTCTCCCGCCGGGCGCAGGCCATTCTGTCGCACGCCGCCGGCCGCTGTCACCTGAACAGAAATTATCAATTGATAGGGAATCCGGTGCTGCGGCGCAGCGCCGCCTGGCGCGAGCGATCATCCGTCCGCCATCGAGGGCCGCGGCGCCGCCGGCGCCCGGACCGCGCCCATGAAAATCTATGGTCAGCCCGATTTTTGCAATCTTGCTAGGCCGTTGAGCCGTTTATGTCTTCACGTACTCGCGTCGCAAAACCAGGAGCAGCCGCCTGAGGTTCTTGTCGCCACGCTTGCTAATGCCCGGCAGCGTGGGTTTGCCGCCGGTGCTTCACTGGCGTGGCACCAGGCCCACCGAAGCGGCAAACTGGCACGCCGAACCGAATTGCCGCGCATCGCCCAGCTCTGTCATCAACACGCTGGCCGTGATCGGCCCGATGCCGGGTATCTCCAAGAGCCGCTGGCTGCGTTCATGATGGAAACTATGCTTGCCCAGATCGACGCCGATCAGCGTGACGGTGCTCATGAGAGGTCTCCCAGAAAGAACTATCCCCACTCAGCGTACCGCTTCGCGGGGATCGGGCAGACCATCTCATTAAAGCCGCCGCCGGAAATTTCCGGCGGCGGCCTTGTCCTGCGGTCAGCGGGGACTCAGTCCTTGCGGCTGGTCACTTCGACCAGGTGGTAGCCGAACTGGGTCTTGACCGGACCCTGGACTTCGCCGACCGGGGCGCTGAACACCACGGTGTCGAATTCCTTGACCATCTGGCCCGGGCCGAACGTGCCCAGGTTGCCGCCGTCGCGGCTGGACGGGCAGCTCGAGTTTTCCTTGGCCAGTTGGGCGAAGTCGGCGCCGTTCTCGATGGCGGTTTTCAGTTCGTTGGCCTTGGCTTCGGTCGAGACCAGGATGTGGCGGGCGGAGGCTTGTGCCATGTTGAGGCTCCTTGCGGGGGAATGATTGGGGTGGGGAGAGTAACGCATTTGCGCGGACTCGCTACCGTTCCATCATAAACGGGGTTGGTGCGCGCCCCCGTCGCGCGACAGCCCGTTCTTACATCTTGGAATAGGTGTCAGCGGACGCGCAACAAAAACGGGCGCCCACCGCGCCCGCTCCTGTCTTCAGGCTGGCCGCCGCGTCACCGCACCGGCCACCCATACATCAACCCGCCATTCCGATACGACGCGTTCAGCCCCCGCGCCAGCTTCATCGGGCTGGATTCCCCCAGGTTCTTCTCGAAGCTTTCGCCGTAGTTGCCGATCTGCTTGATGATGTTATAGGCCCACTTGTCGTCCACGCCCAGGTTCTTGCCCATGCCCGGAGTCACGCCCAGGATGCGCTGGATGTTGGGATTGGTGCTCTTGAGCATCTCGTCGACATTCTTCGAGGTGATGCCGTATTCCTCGGCCTCCAGCATCGCGTTCAGCGACCAGCGCACCACGTTGAACCATTGCTCGTCGCCCTGGCGCACCATCGGGCCCAGCGGCTCCTTGGAGAAGTTCTCCGGCAGGATGTCGTACTTTTCGGGATTCTCCAGATTGGTGCGGGCCGCGGCCAGTTGCGACTTGTCGCCGGTGAAGGCGTCGCAGCGCCCCACCGCGAAGGCGCGGATGATCTCGTCCAGGCGTTCGACCACCACGGGCTTGAAGGCGATATTGTGCGAACGGAACCAATCGGACAGGTTCAGTTCGGAGGTGGTGCCGGGCTGCACGCAGATGGTAGCGCCGTCCAGTTCCTTGGCGCTTTTCACGTTCAGGGACTTGTTCACCATGATGCCCTGGCTGTCGTAGTAGTTCACGCCCACGCCGATCAGGCCCAGCGTGGTGTCGCGCGTCAGGGACAAGGTGGTGTTGCGCGGCAGGACGTCGACTTCGCCGGACTGCAGGGCGGTGAAGCGCTGCACCGCGCTGACGGCCATGATCTTGGCCTTGGAAGCATCGCCGAACATGGTCACCGCGATGGCGCGGCACAGGTCCACGTCCAGTCCCATCCAGCCGCCCTTGCTGTCATTCACCGAAAAGCCGGCCACGCCGGTGGACACGCCGCACTGCACGAAGCCCTTGTTCTTGACGCTCTCGAACGTCACGCCCGCGCTGGCGCCCCACGACGAGAGAAGGAGCGCGGCGCCGGCCGCGATGGTAGTCAGTGCTTTCATGGTGTCTCCGCGCGGGGGCGCAACATATTGGTCTGTATCCGCCGATCGGTGGAATTGCGGCGAATGGTATCGACCGCCCTTGGGGCGGAGAATCAGGGAATTCCCCTTAAATCCACTGGGCGGAATTTACGGCGTCAATGGGATCGCGCGCGCGGTCTGCCTGCCCCTGTCCGAGGGCGGGCAGAGCGCGTGGCCGCCGCCGCGCGGCGAAGCTACAGGTCGAGCCGATCGATCCGCCAGTCGACGCCTTCGATGTCGGGCATTTCGCGCCCGTCATCCACGCCGATCTGCGCCTTGATCTCCGCTTCCAGCTTGGCATTCATCGCGACAACCAACGCCGCATTGCGCGCCTGATCGGCCGCCAGGTTGATTGTTTCCGCCGGGTCCGCCCGCAGATCGAAAAGCTCGACGTCGTTCCAGCGATAGATCTCGTCGAGCGTGGCCGGACGATTGCGCTGTAGCGGCGAGAAATAGCGGGTGAACTTGTAGCGGCCATCGAAGACTGTGCGCAGGCTGCCGCGCTTGCGCAGGTTCGGCCGGTAGCCGCTGGCCTTGATCGCAGTCTTCGGATCCTTGCCCGTCGCCCTGGCTTGGGCGATCAGCCGTATCAGCTCGCTATCGTTGGTTGCCAGCCCGCTGTAGGTGAACAGCACGCTCTCGCGTGTGTCGTTGATGCCCGCGTTTGCCAGCCGGCTGAACAGCCCCGAGAAATCCTTGCCCGGCAGTTCCCGGTTCGCGTAATCGGCGGCCTGGCCGGCGGTCGCGCCGCACATCGCCAGGAGCGTCGGCACCAGGTCGATGTGGCCGGTCAGCGCGCCACATGTCTGGCCGCCCCGGGTGTCGGGATGGGATATCAACAGCGGCAGATGGATGGCCTCCTGGTAGGCGAATGGCCCTTTGCCGCGCAAGCCGTGGGCGCCGCCCATTTCGCCATGATCGGAGGTGAAGACGATGATCGTATTGCCGGCAAGGCCAAGCGCCTCGACCTCATCCAGGATCCTGACCAATTGCTGGTCGACCGAAACCAGCGAATTCAGGTAGAAGTCGCTGAAGCGCTGCCAACGCTGCTCCTCCAATGGAATCGCTCCAAGGGTGTAGCCCCAGGCCCGACTGAATTCCGCGTGCGCGCCAGGCCGGCCGGGCGCATCGAGCGGCTGGCCAAGCGTGGCCGGCAGGCGCGCATGCCATGTCCTGCGATAGCTTGGGTGGTCCGGGGCACGCGTCGCGTGCATGAGCAAGTGGCCAGTGTCCTGCACCGCCTCGCCCGGCCGATCGGTATTGAAGTACATGATGTCATGCGGGTTCACGAGGCTGACGAAAAGCGCCCATGGCTTGCCCTGCGCATGCAGTTGTTGACCCCGATCGCGCAGCCACGAGATAGCGCTGCCGGCGATCATCTGATCATGCTTATAGCCTCCCAGCGAATGGGCGAGGACATCGCCCGGCCAGGCGAAATCCGAGAAGCCATAGGTGTCCATCTCGGAGGTGAACAGGCGCGAGGGGGTATCGGTGTCGAATTCCCGGTCCAGGTGCCATTTTCCCTTGTAGGCGGTGTAGTACCCCGCCTTGCGCAGCATATGGCCGACGGTCGGTATCTTGGTCGAAAGCGCCTGCACGTAGGGCATGTCGGCATTTTCGAACATCCGGTTGTCGGGCGTCTGCAAACCGGTCAGCAATACCGCGCGCGAACTGGTACACATCACCGCCGGACAGTAGTGGTTGGTGAAGCTGACGCCCCGACGCATCAGGCGCTCATGGCCCGGCAGGGAGAAGCCCGGCGGGTATTCCTTGAAATAGCGCTCCTGATCGGTGAAAACGAAAAGCACATTCGGCTGGCGCTGGCGCCTGGATGGGCGGCCGGCAGACGCGGGGGCCCCCGCCTGGGGCGCGGCAGTGACTTCAGCCAGGGCGGCAAGTGGCGCCGCGGCGAGACCGCCGGCCAGGGCCATGAAGCGCCGCCGTGCGATGAGTTTTGCGGTGGGGTCGACGTTTTTCATGGGCACCTCTGCAGCACAAAGGAAAACCGCTGGGAAAATTCGCCGCCTGGTTCGGGGAGCGGGCCTGGCGTCTGGCCCCGACAGCCGTGCGAGAGCAGGGCGAAGGGATGGCCATATTATGGTGAGGAGGAAAGCGCCGGCATCATGACGGATGTCAATGACGCGCGATCCCCCCCGGGCCCGGCGCTCGACGGGGCGCTTGCGGCTACGCTGGGCCGGGCGCGCAGTCGCGCGGCTCGGCGCTTGTCGCAAGCGTGAAACCCTCGTCCAGCCACCCCGTGATGCCGCCGATCATCACTTTCACCGGCCGCCCCAACTGCGCCAGCCGCAAAGCGCCGCGTGTGGCGCCGTTGCAGTGCAGACCCGCACAATACGTCACGAAGAGCGTGTCTGCGGGATAGTTCACCAGTTTCGATTCCACGATTTTGCCGTGCGGCAGGTTGTGCGCGCCTGGAACGTGGCCCTGCGCGAACAGCGCGGGACTGCGCACATCCAGAAGCACGAAGCCGGGCGTGGCCCTGGCGAGCGCGCTGGAAACATCGGAACAATCGGTCTCGAACTGCAGCGCCGCGCGAAAGTGGGCGAGCGCGGTTGCGCTGTCGGCGGCGGGGACGGCGGTGACGGCGTTGGCAATGGGCATGTTTGAACTTTGCATGGGGGACGAGGAAGAAAAGCGCCTGGAAAATCGGTCCAGGAGCCGCCATTCTGGCCGCGCCTCGAAATTGGCGTAAGTGGCGTAAATGACAATGTCCGTTAACATTGCGCCATGGCTCATCATCTCGTCGTCGCGCTGGCCTATGACCGGCTCTGCACTTTCGAATTCGGTTGCGTCACCGAGCTTTTCGCGCTCGAGCGTCCCGAGCTTGGTGTGGATTGGTATCGCTTCGCGGTGTGCGCCAGCGAGCCTGGCCCGCTGCGCGCTGCCGGCGGCATCACCGTTGCCGCGCCCTACACCCTCAAGCTGCTCGATCGCGCGGATACGATCGTGGTGCCCGGTTGGCGCGATGCGGACGAGATGCCGCCCGCACCACTGCTGAAAAAGCTGCGCATGGCGTACCGGCGCGGCGCCCGGCTGTGTTCGATCTGTTCCGGTGTGTTCGTGCTGGCGGCGGCTGGCGTCCTGGATGGGAAGACGGTCACGACCCACTGGCGATACGCCGCCAAGCTGCAACAACGCTATCCCAATGTGCGCGTCGAGCCGGATGCGCTGTATGTCGATGAAGGGCAGGTCATCACGTCCGCGGGCTCTGCCGCGGGACTGGACATGCTGCTCCATCTGGTGCGGAACGATTACGGCGGGGCGGTGGCGAATCGGGTCGCGCAGCGGCTCGTGGTGGCGCCGCATCGAGAGGGCGGCCAGGCGCAATTCGTGCCGCGCCCCGTGCCGCACGATGAAAGCGGACGCCTGGCCAGGCTGATGGACTGGATGCGCCAACATTGCGCATCGCCGCACACGTTGCGCTCACTCGCGGAGCGCGCGGCCATGAGTCCGCGCACGCTGCAGCGGCAGTTTCACGATGCCACCGGCATGGCGCCGTATGAATGGCTGGTGCGTGAACGCGTGGCGTTGGCCCGGGAAATGCTCGAAGCCAGAACGCCCCTGCCGATTGGGCGCATTGCCGAACTGGCCGGATTCGGCTCGGAGGAATCACTGCGCAGGCATTTCCGGCGTATCGTACAGACCAGTCCGACCGCATACCGGGAAAAGTTCGGCCCCGGGGCAACGCGCCATGATTTCAATGGCGGTACGACAGCGTAAGCAAGGCGATGCGCCCATCGCCCAGCGCCACGGCGTTGCGCACCCCTCCCGCGTAGTAGTGTTTATCGAGCAGGTTGTTGACGGTCAGCGCCGCGCGCCAGCGTTGCGCGTTGTACGCCACGCCTGCGTCCGCCACGAGATATCCCGGCAGGTCGTAGCCGTAGGTATAGCGGCTTCCTTCGCCGCGAAGGCCGCCCGTCAGTTCCCAGCCGGCCAGGCTGCCACGCATCCGATAACGCGCCGTCACGTTGAAACTGTGCCGCGGGACGCTATTCAGGCGGGTATTGTCGGTCGACGGCTGTTGGCCGCCATCGTCGACCACAATGGCCGAGAGATACGCGTATCCGCCCATCAGGCTCAGGCCATTGCCCAGGTCAGAGGCCCATCCCAGTTCCGCGCCGCGCGTGCGCTGCTTGCCGACCGCGATGCTGTAGCCGTCGTTCAGCGGGTCCGATTGGAGGACGTTTCGGCGCTCGAGATCGAACGCCGCCACGGTGAGGCTGGTTGCGCCCTCGTCAAGGTCGATCTTCACGCCGGCTTCCCATTGGCGGCCGTTCTCCGGCTTGAATGCATTGCCGTTCGCGTCGGTGCCGCCGTTCGGATAGAACGACGTGGCGTAGCTGACATAGGGCCGCACGCCTGGCAGGACCTCGTACATCAATGCGCCCGATCCCGTGATGGCGTTGTCGCTGCTGTCGTCTCGCGACTGGGTGAGATGGTCGGTCGAGTAGGTCGATGCGGTGTCATGGCGCAGGCCGAAGACCGCGTTCCATCGTTCTCCCAGCGCGATCTGGTCGCGCGCATACAGCCCGATCGAGCGAACGGTGCTGTTGCTGTCGGTGCGCGGCTTGGCGGGGCAGTTGATGGGGCTGCCGTAAGCCGGCTGGTAGACGTTGAGGTCGCGCACCGAGCAGTTGTATGACAGGCTGTTCTCGCGCGTGCGCAGGTAGTCCAGGCCAACGGTGATTTCGTGGCTGCCGAATCCCGTTGCGAATTTGCGCTGCGCGTTGGTGTCCAGCGTGATCGTGTCGCCGTCCCAATGCTGGTCCGTGGCGGTGCGCCGCAGCATTTGATTGTCGGCGCGCAATTGGCCGTTGGCGACCAACTGGCCATTGAGGGTGAACGTTTGCCAGCGCACATTCTGGTTGACCGTCCAGCCATTGTCGAAACGATGCGTCAACGCGTAGCCCACGCGGCTTTGGTAGCCGCGATAGGGGTCCTGCCCGGGCTCGCCGGTAAAGCGGTCGCGGGGGATCGCGCCATTGGGATTCGACTTGACCGATCCCACGATCGGCAAACCCTGCTGGCGGATGTAGCGGCGTTCCTGGTAGCTGGTCAGGATGGTGAAATCCGTGCGTGGTCCCAGGTCCAATGACAGAGAAGGGGCGATGAACCGGTTCTTGAACCACACATGGTCGGTTTCGTCATGCGAGTTCATCGCCAGGGCATTGATACGAAAGGCGGCCTTGCCGTTGTCCGACAACGGCGTGCCCATGTCCAGCGTAGCCTGCCGGAAGTCGTGGCTGCCCACGGTGGTCGCGACATCCGCAAAGGCCTCGGCGCGCGGGCGTTTGCTGACCATGTTGACCAGGCCGCCAGGCAGCACCTGGCCGTAAAGCAGCGAGGCGGGCCCTTTCAGGACCTCCACTTGTTCCATGCCGAAAAGCGTTTCGGCGATGCGATTGCTTGCCGCAGTGCGCAGCCCGTCCAGGAACAGGGAATCCGAGGCCACCTGACCGCGGATGATGAGGTCGTCCCAGCCGCGACGGCCAAACTGATTGGCGACCACCCCGGGCACGTTATGCAGCGCGTCGGCCAGGGTCTGCGCCTGCTGCGCATCCAGGACCGCCCGAGGCACCACGGTGATCGACTGTGGCGTCTTTGCCAGGGGCACGGACGACTTGTTGACTTCGGGCGGCGCGATAGGGTTGAACAGCGTGCTTTCGCCGGAGTCGGCTTCCCCGGTGACGCGTACCACAGGCAGTTGCACGGGAGAATCGGACGTTTGAGCCATAGCGGCAAAGGGCGCGGCCAGAGCCAGCGTGGCGGCGAATGCCGGAACGGATCGAAGGGGCATGATGGGACGGTTGGCGTCTGAGGACTTGAGGGAATGGACACGCACAAGCGCGCGGCATTCATGAGAATAGAAACCATTTATTGTAAGCGTACAATGCGGTTCGAGTCCGGCGATGTGCGTGAAACATCTGCTTTGGGCGTCTTTCAACCCCGTTCCAGTCCATGCCGCCGCCTGTCTCACCGTCCGTCGCATCCACCCCTGCCGCGCCGCCCGCGGCCAAGGCGCGTTCATCCGCGCGCAGGCTTTGGTTCGAGCTGCACAGTTGGATCGGTTTGAAGCTGTGCATCCTGCTCAGCTTTGTTTTCTGCACCGGCACGCTGGCGGTGGTTGCGGCAGAGATAGATTGGTTGATCGAGCCCGCTATGCGCGTGGCGCCGCAGGAACGGCACGCCAGTTGGGGCGAAATGCTGGCGGCGGCAGAGCAGGCGCATCCCGACTTGCGCCTGCGCAGCTTGGCCGCCGCGCACGGCGACCGCTTCGCCGCCGAGGCGCTCATGCGTCAGGCGAATGGAGAATTGCTACGCGTATGGATAAATCCGCATACCGCGCAGGTGACCGGGCAATCCTCCTGGTGGAACGCCCAGCGATGGTTGCGGGACATCCATCGCAGCCTCATGCTGCCCACGCGATTTGGCGTGCCGCTAGTCACCCTCCTGTCGATCCCGCTGCTATTGCTGCTGGCCAGCAGCCTGTTCATCTACAAGCGCTGGTGGCGCGGCTTCCTGGTGTGGCCACGCAAAGGCAAGCCGCGCTTGACGTGGGGCGACGTGCACCGTTTGGCGGGCGTCTGGAGCCTGGGCTTCATGCTTCTGATCGGCATGACGGCTTTCTGGTATCTGCTCGAATCGCTGGGCGCCAAGGCGCCGCTGCCGCCTGCGGTCGTGCAGCTCAAGGGCGCGGCGCAACACGCGCCGCTGGCCGCGCGCGATGTCGACAGGGCGATATCGGCGGCGCGGGCCGCGTGGCCCGGGCTGAGGATATCCAGCGTCCGGCCCAGCCCCGATGGCAAGGTCTTGTTGCTGGCCGGGCAGGCCGACGGGTGGCTGTTGCGCGAGCGCGCCAACGTCATCGGTGTGGAGCTGGCTTCAGGCGCCATTGTCGGGCGCAACGATGGGCGGGACATGAGCCTGCACCAGCGCATCGGCGAGATGGCCGACCCCATCCATTTCGGCACTTTCGGCGGCTGGCCGGTGAGACTGCTGTGGTTCGCCTTCGGGCTTCTGTTGACCACACTGTCGTTGACCGGCGCCTATATCTACGGCATCCGTATAGCGGAAGCGGCGCAGGCCGCGCGCAAACGGCGACGGCAGCCAGTGGATGCGCAGCATTCCCCGGGCGGGTCCCCATGGGCGGTCTCGTGGCAAGGCATTGGGCGGTGGAGGTGGCTGGGCTGCGGCCTGCTGGCCGTATGTCTTGTGCTCGTGGCCAGGGAAATGCTGAGTTGATGCTGGGGTTGTATTGCGCTGTTTTTTTGTGGCGCTGTTCTTTTACCGGGGCTGCGGGAGCGAGTGCCGAGTTCAAACAAAAAGCCGCCCTGCGTTGCAGTAGCGGCTTTTTCAATCTGGTGCCCGGGGCCGGAATCGAACCGGCACGCCTTGCGGCGGGGGATTTTGAGTCCCCTGCGTCTACCAATTTCACCACCCGGGCAGGCTGGTCGCGGGGCCGTCCAGGCGACGGTCGCGGGTAAAGCGAAGACCGCGATTATATGCGGTCTGGGAAAAATTGTCAGGCAGGGCCGGGCGCGGGGGGGCGCCCGGCCGGCGGGGCTCACTTCTTCTCGGGCAGGAACCAGTTCATCACCAGGGCGCAGATGCCGCCGGTGGCCACGCCCGATTCCAGCACGCTTTTCACTGCGTGCGGCAGGTGCGACAGGATCTCGGGCACTTGCGACACGCCCAGGCCCAGGGCCAGCGACACGGCGATGATCAGCAGGGCGCGGCGGTCCAGGTGGATGCCGGCCAGGATGTTGATGCCCGAGGCGGCCACGGCGCCGAACATGACCATGGCGGCGCCGCCCAGCACGGGCTCGGGCACGGCTTGCAGCACGCCGGCGACCGTGGGGAACAGGCCCAGCAGGATCAGCATGCCGGCGATCCACACGCCGACGTGGCGGCTGGCGATGCCGGTCAACTGGATGACGCCGTTGTTCTGGGCGAAGACCGAGCTGGGGAAGGTGTTGAAGACGCCGGCCAGCAGCGAGTTGGCGCCGTTGACCAGCACGCCGCCCTTGATGCGCTGCATCCACAGCGGGCCTTCGACCGGCTGCTTGGAGACCTTGCTGGTGGCGGTGACGTCGCCGATGGCCTCCAGCGAGGTGACCAGATAGATGATCAGCATCGGCACGAACAGCGCCCACGAGAAGCCCAGGCCGAAGTGCAGCGGCGTCGGCACCTGGAACAGGGCGGCTTCGCGCGCGCCGGTGAAGTCCAGGCGGCCCATGTAGGCGGCGGCGATGTAGCCGACGGCCAGCGCCAGTACCAGCGCGGTGCTGCGGATCCATACCACCGGCACGCGGTTCAGCAGGATGATGGTGCCCAGCACCAGGCCGGACAGCGTCAGGTTCTCGGCGCTGGCGAAGGTGCCGTTGGCCATGGCGCCGAAGCCGCCGCCCATGCTGATGAGGCCGACCTTGATCAGCGTCAGGCCGATCAGCAGCACGACGATGCCGGTGACCAGCGGGGTGATCAGACGCTTGACGAAGGGCAGGATGCGGCTGATGCCCATCTCGACGAAGGAGCCGGCGATGACCACGCCGAAGATCGTGGCCATGACGGCTTCGACCGGGGTGCCCTGCTTGACCATGACCGAGCCGCCGGCGATCAGCGGGCCGACGAAGTTGAAGCTGGTGCCTTGCACGATCAGCAGCCCCGCGCCCAAGGGGCCGAAGCGCTTGCACTGCACGTAGGTGGCGATGCCGGAGATGACCAGCGACATGGACACGATCAGGGTGGTGTCGCGGCTGCTCACGCCCAGGGCCTGGCAGATCAGCAGGCCGGGGGTGACGATGGGCACCAGGATGGCCAGCAGGTGCTGCAGGGCGGCGACGAAGGCGACGGGGGGAGCCGGGCGGTCGTCCGGGCCGTAGACCAGGTCGTGGCGGGGGTTGGCGTCGTCGGACGCGCCGTGGGGGGCGGGTTGGGTCAGGGAGGCGGGTTGCATGGCGGCAGGGTCGGCCAGGGCGGGGTAGGGGAGGAAAGTGCGGGATTTTAGCGGGGAAGGTATCCGGGCGCAGTGCGTCCGCCGTGGCGCGACCCGGGGGCTTGATAGAATTTTGGTCCGCCAACCAGGGGCCGCCGGCCCGGGAATCGATGCACAAGCGCACCCGAGGGATCGTGATTGTCCTGGTCTTGTTGACGGCCATCCTGCCGCTGTTGCTGCTGTTCTGGCTGATCGATGGCGGCGACGATTTCGCTGCCATCGACCATGGCGAGTCCTATGGCAGCAGTATCTACAAGCGTTACCAGGGAGAGGTCTACGCGGCCGTGCCCAGCAACGGCTATTACCGGATGCGCGAAGCGGATCCGGCGGCGTTCGAGACCTTCGACACGGGCCGCTATGACGGCCGGCAGGCGGCGCGCGACGGCCGCCATGTGTATTGCGGCAACCTGGTGCTGCCGGGAATGCGGCCCGCATCGACACGCTATCTGGGCAACAGTTACTTCAGCGACGGCTCAACCACCTACTTTTGCGACTTCGCCTCCGAGCTCAATCACGAACTTGGCCGGCTGGACGAACTCTGGCAGCGGATCCTGTACCGCGCCGGCAAGGGCGACAAGCCGCAGACCTACCTGTATCCGTTCCTGGCCCTGCCGGCCAGCGCGCAACCCTACCGGCCGCTGCTCGACCGCCAACTGGCCACCGACGGCGCGCGCGTGTTCTACGAAGGCCGCGAAATGCCGCAGGCGGATCCGGCGCGGTTGCGTCGCATCGCCGCGATCCTGCGCGGCGAGACGCGGCCAGGCAACGACTTCTTTGCCGATGGCCGCCGGGTCTATTACCGCGAGACGCTGCTGCCGCTGTCGGACGATCCGGCGCTGTACACCTTCACGGTCGGCAACCTGTACCGCCAACCGTATCTGCATGATCCGCGCGACGGCATGGTGTACCTGGGCGCGCTGGCATTCGACCCCGCGCATGCGCCGTACCGGCTGCTGAACGAGGCCGGCGGCCATGTGCTCCACGCGCTGTTCGCCAGCAAGGACGGCGTCTATTTCTACAACAGCGAGAAGCGGGTAGTCGAGCGGGCCGGCGACGATCCCTTCGCGGCGGGCGGCTTCACGGCGCTGTCGCCGTATGTGTTCCGGGATGATCGCCAGGTGCTGTTCTTCAAAACCAAGGAAGTCTGGAACCGCTCGCGCGGGGGCGGCGGCCTGCTGTCCAGGTCCACCCTGATCCTGCGGTTCAAGGATGCGCCCACGGGGCCATGGGCCAAGCTGGGCGACGTCTATCACGGCTTCGGTTCGGTCTGGCGCAATGGTGACGCGCTCTACTACCTGGACGAACTGGGGGCGACCCAACTGATCCACAGCCCGGTCTATCGCATCCTGGATCCGGCCGCGGCGGATTTCCTGCTGCGCTCGCAGGAGACCCGGCAGATCAAGGCGGACGACATTCGCAAGCTGGTGCGCAGCGGCAAGCTGGCGGTGCCGGAATTTGAAGAGGTGCTGGAGGCCAAGACGCGTTATCGCAGCGGCATCATGTCCATTTTTGATTGAGGCTGGGGCGGTTCTTGCGTCCGCGGAGCCGGCCCGGCGCTTTCGCCCTGTGAGTGGAATGTTGGTTGCCTTGCCCCCTGGCCCCAGGGCTGCGATCGCTCCGGGCGGGGTGTCCCGGCGTGCCAGACGCGGCATCGGAACGGCCGCCGCATGACCCGGCCTTGAAATATTTCAGATGGCCCCCATCACAATAGGGTTTCCCGGAAAACGCCGGGGCCGTGTGCCCTGCTATCCGGCTTCCTTTTGTCCCTAATTTTCCGACTTTTTCATACAACGATGAGCCAGAACGCCACGTCCGAAACCCTGGGATTCCAGGCCGAGGTGAAGCAACTGCTGCACCTGATGATCCATTCGCTGTACAGCAACAAGGAAATCTTCCTGCGCGAGCTGGTGTCGAACGCGTCGGACGCCTGCGACAAGCTGCGCTTCGAGGCCATCGACAACCCGGCGCTGCTGGAAGGCGATGGCGAGCTGGCCATCACCGTCAGCTATGACAAGGAAGCGCGCACGATCACCATCTCCGACAACGGCATCGGCCTGTCGCGCGAAGAGGCCGTGGCCAACCTGGGCACCATCGCCCGTTCCGGCACGCGCGAGTTCTTCTCGCAGCTTACCGGCGACAAGCAGAAGGACGCGCAACTGATCGGCCAGTTCGGCGTGGGCTTCTATTCCTCGTTCATCGTGGCCGACAAGGTCACGGTGGTCAGCCGCCGCGCCGGCGCCACCGACGCGATCCGCTGGGAATCCGACGGCCAGGGCGAATTCACCATCGCCGCCGCCGACAAGGCCGCGCGCGGCACCGACGTCACGCTGCACCTGCGCGCCGACGAAGACGATCTTCTCAACGGCTGGAAGCTGCGCGAGATCCTGCGCCGCTATTCCGACCACATCTCGCTGCCGATCCGCATGGCCAAGGAAGAGTGGGATGCGGAGAAGGGCGAACAGGTCAAAAAGGACGAACTCGAAACGGTCAACCAGGCCAACGCGCTGTGGGCCCGCAACAAGGCCGACGTGACGGAAGAGCAGTACCGCGAGTTCTACAAGACGGTGTCGCACGACTACGACGACCCGCTGGCCTGGACCCACAATCGCGTCGAAGGCCGCAGCGAATACACCCAGTTGCTGTACGTGCCCAAGCACGCGCCGATGGACCTGTGGGACCGCGACGGCCGCCGCGGCGTCAAGCTGTACGTCAAGCGCGTCTTCATCATGGACGACGCCGACCAGTTGCTGCCGTCGTACCTGCGCTTCGTGCGCGGCGTGATCGACTCGGCCGACCTGCCTCTGAACGTGTCGCGCGAGATCCTGCAGGAAAGCCGCGACGTGCGCGCCATCCGCGAAGGCTCGGCCAAGCGCATCCTGTCGCTGCTGGAAGACCTGGCCGAGAACAAGCCGGAAGACTACGCCACGTTCTGGTCGGAGTTCGGCCAGGTGCTCAAGGAAGGCGCGGGCGAAGACCACGCCAACCTGGAACGCATCGCCAAGCTGATGCGCTTCGCCTCGACCCACACCGGCGACCAGGCCCAGGCCGTGTCGTTTGCCGACTACGTGGGCCGCATGAAGGAAGGCCAGGACAAGATCTACTACGTCACGGCCGACACCTTCGCCGCCGCCAGCAACAGCCCGCACCTGGAGATCTTCCGCAAGAAGGGCATCGAGGTGCTGCTGCTGTCCGACCGCGTCGACGAATGGATGCTGTCGTACCTGCGTGAGTTCGACGGCAAGTCGCTGGTGTCGGTGGCCAAGGGCGGCCTCGACCTGGCCGAGCTGGCCGACGAGGAAGAAAAGAAGCACCAGGCCGAAGTGGCCGAGGACTTCAAGCCGCTGGTCGAGCGCCTGCAGAAGACCCTGGAAGACCAGGTCAAGGAAGTACGCGTGACGCTGCGCCTGGTGGATTCGCCGGCGTGCGTGGTGGTGGGCCAGAACGAACTCAGCCCGCACCTGCTGCGCATGCTGAAGGCGGCTGGCCAGGAAGCGCCCAACGTCAAGCCGGTGCTGGAGATCAACCCGGAACATCCGCTGCTGGCGCGCATCCGCGCCGCCGACGATGGCGAGTTCGACCAGTGGGCCCGCCTGCTGCTCGACCAGGCCCTGCTGGCCGAAGGCGCGCAGATCGCCGACCCGGCGGCGTTCGTCAAGCGGCTGAATGCGCTGTTGCTGAAGTAAAGGGTTGGTGTGACAGGTGAGAAGGCGCCCGCGAGGGCGCCTTTTTTATTGTCGAGGGCGCAAGATCGAGGCTTCGCCATGCGCGGCACCACGCTGTCGCATGGGTGGAAGCGACCACAAAAATTCCCGATCGGTAATTTTTAAGCGGAAGTGCGGCGGTTCGGTCATAAAAATCACCGATCGGGAAGTTTATCTGTCTTTCGTCGGTATATCCGCATAAACATAACGTACGGTAATTCGGAGACTGTCCCGTGCCCTCGCCATCTTCTGCTGATGGAGCGTCCATCGCCATCCAAACCTCCGCCGAACTCGGCGGGGACGGAAAGCACCTTGATCGAGCGTCTGGGCCAGTGGATCCGGGCCAATGCCCGCAAGCTCGCCAAGCGCTGGGAATTGCCGGGCTGATCCAGCCCGCTTCCTGGGCCCCCACGTCATTCGTGACTCCAGGTCAAAAGTCTTTCCACGTTTGCTTGCTTTTTCCGCAAGGGTGTACCCGGCATACTGGCCGCCTGTCTTCCGATCAGACCCGCCCCACGCCCCGGCCTTTGCCGCGAAGCCTCTGGATGACCTGGTCGGCGCATCCAACCAAGGAACCCGTATGTCCACCCATGAAACCCCGCCGGTGAAAGCCGGCCTGCCATTGCTGGCGCTGGCCGTCGGCGCCTTCGGCATCGGCGTCACCGAATTCTCTCCGATGGGTCTGCTGCCCGTGATCGCCGACGGCGTGGGGGTGTCCATCCCTAGCGCCGGTATGCTGATCAGCGCCTACGCCATCGGCGTGATGGTCGGCGCGCCGCTGATGACGCTGGCGCTGTCGCGCTGGTCGCGCCGCAAGGCGCTGATCGTGCTGATGGCGATCTTCACGCTCGGCAACCTGTTGTCGGCCCTGTCGCCCAACTATGCCACGCTGCTGCTGGCGCGCCTGGTGACCAGCCTGAACCACGGCGCCTTCTTTGGCCTGGGCTCGCTGGTGGCCGCCAGCGTGGTGCCGCGCCACAAGCAGGCCAGCGCGGTGGCAACCATGTTCCTGGGGCTGACCATCGCCAACGTCGGCGGCGTGCCGGCTGCGACCTGGCTGGGCCAGGTGATCGGCTGGCGCATGTCGTTCGCCGCGACCTCGGTGCTCGGCCTGGTGGCGATGCTGTCGCTGTGGTTCGCGCTGCCGGCGGGCGAAGCCGGGCGGCGCCCGGACATCCGTCACGAACTGGCGGTGCTCAAGACCCCGGTGGTGCTGGTGGCGCTGTTGACCACCGTGCTGGGCGCGGGCGCGATGTTCACGCTGTACACCTACGTGGCGCCGACGCTGGCCGAACTGACCGGCGCGTCGCCCAACTTCGTGACCGCCATGCTGGTGCTGGTCGGCATCGGCTTCACCGTCGGCAACACGGCCGGCGGCCGCTTCGCCGACCGCTCGCTCGATGGCAGCCTGATCGCCTTCCTGGTGCTGGTGATCGCCGATCTGCTGGCGTTCCCGTGGCTGGCGCAGACCCCCGTGGGCGCCGCGATCGGCCTGTTGATCTTCGGCTTCGGCACCTTCGCCGTGGTGCCGCCCCTGCAGATGCGCGTGATGCGCGCCGCCACCGACGCGCCCGGCCTGGCTTCGTCGGTGAACGTGGGCGCCTTCAACCTGGGCAATGCGCTGGGCGCGGCGGCCGGTGGCGGCGTGATCTCGGCCGGCCTGGGTTATGCCGCGGTGCCGGTTGCCGGCGCGGCCATCGCCGCCGCCGGGCTGGCGCTGGTGCTGTGGCAGCGCGCCGCCAACCAGCGCCAGCGCAAGCTGGCGGTTCAGGGTTGCTGATCGTCAGAACTCGAACGTGGCGCCCAGCTCGTACGTGCGGCCTGGCGCCAGCAGCACCTGGCTGGTGGCGCGGCCGCCGTAGTAGGCGTAGAGCTTGTCGGTCAGGTTGCGCACGCGGAAGGTGATCAGCGCCGGCCGGATGCGGTAGCTGATCGCCGCGTCCACCGTGGTGTGGCTGTTGATGCGGATCTGGTTGGCGTTGTCGGTGTAGATCCTGCCGGTGTGGTTCAAGCCGACGAAGAGATTCATTGGCAGGTCCTTGAGCCGGTAGTTGGCGTACAGGTTGGCGACTCGCTCGGGCACGTTGGGCGGGGTGTTGCCCACGCGCGAGGTGCCGTCGGCCTCGGTCAGGGAATCGAACCGCGCGTTCAGCGCCGCGATGTTGCCCGACAGCGTCAACTGCGGCGTGATGCGCCAGTCGGCGGACAATTCCACGCCACGCGAGGACTGGCGTCCGTTGTTGACCGTTACGCGGGGATCGTTGGCATCGCGGGTAAGCGTGTTTTCCAGCTTGATGTGATAGACCGCCGCTGTCCACTCCAGGTCGCCCAGGCTTTGCTTGAAACCGGCTTCCCATTGCTGCCCCTTGGCCAGCGGGAACGAGGAACTGCCTTGCGATAGCAGGAACAGCGTGCCGACCGGGATGGTGGCGTTGGTGTACTGGGCGTAGACCGACGACGATGGCGTCAGGTCGTACACGGTGCCCAGGCGGACGGAGTTGGCGGCGTAGCGGGTGCCGAAGGCGCTGTGGGTGTCCGCGTTCAGGTCGGTGACGCTGCGTTCGACGCGGATACGGTCATGGCGATAGCCGGCCACCACGGTCCAGGGGGCGGCCAGCTTGAGCGAATCCTCCAGGAACAACGCGGCGCCGCGCACCTCGGTCGTGTAGTTGGTGCGATTGCCGGGGCCGCTCATCAGCGCGGGGTCGTCATTGAAATAGCCCACGTTCGGGTTCCACAGCGACACGCGCAGGGCATCGCCGGTGCTGGCCGCGCGGTTGGAAAAGCGCCGTTCGCTGTCCAGCGTGGTCTTGCTCAGTTCGCCGCCGATCACGAACTTGTTCGACAGGCCGCCGATGGTGCCGGTATGGGTCGCGTCGAAGCGGTCGATCAGGTAGCGCTGGTGGTGCGTGATGATGGTCTGGTCGCGGTCGATGAAGGCGGGGGCGCTGAAGGTGGCCGATTCCGAGTTTTTCCAGAGACGGTCGACCTTGTTCATCGCCAGTTCGTTGCGCAGCGTCCATGACGGCGTCAGCCGGTGCGTGACACGCGCCCGTACCCAATAGGATTCGGCTTCGTTGCGGTCGTCCAGCACGTTGTAGTTCTTGCCGGCCAGCGCGCGGTCCAGCACGCGGCCGTCGGGCGTGCTGACCACGCCGGTGGGGTCCTTGGCCAGGCCGCGCGGGACCAGCGGCGTGCCCCAATAGGCGTGTCCGGTATCGCGCGAGTAGTCGAACGACAGATCCAGGCGGGTGGCGGGCGCCACGTCGAAGGCGATGCCGGTGGTCAGGTGGTCGAGCTTGTTGCCGTTGCGGTCGATGGTGCCGACGCGGGTGTCGTTGTGGCTGTAGTCGATGCGGTAGGCGCCGGTCTCGCCGAAGTTGTCGCCCAGGCCGATGCCGGTGCGCGTGCTGCCATAGCTGCCATACGAGAACATCGCTTCGCGCGAGGGGTTGTCGCGGTCGGGGCGCTTGGTCTGGAAGTTGACGATGCCGCCGATGGCGCTGTCGCCCTGCAGCACCGAGGCCGGGCCTTTCAGGACCTCGATGCGCTCGTAGTTCCAGGTGTCCTCGACCCGGTTGGTCGAGCCGGCGCCCGACATGCGCAGGCCGTCGTACAGGTACAGGATGTCGGTGAAGCCGCGCGAGGACAGCGTGGTGGGCGAGGACGGCGGGCCGCCGCCAGCCAGCCCGGTGGCCCCGCGCAGGGCTTCGCTGAGCGTGCTGGCGCCGCGCTCGCGCATGGCCTGTTGCGACACGATTTCGACCGAGGCTGGCGTTTCGCGCAGGGTCAGGCCCAGCCGCGAGGCGCTGCTGCTGCGGCTGTCCAGGTGCAGGCTGTCCGCATCGCTGGCGGCTTCCACGCGGATGGCGGGCAGTTCGGCCTCCTGGGCCTGGACGTTGGGCACGGCGGTGCAGGCCGCGAGGGCGGCGGTGGATACGACTCTTTTCATGACGCTTTCCCGAAACTCGATGGGGGGGGTGAAAAACCTGTCTAGACGACGCGGTAGCGGCGCAGGCGCCAGCCGGCCAGGGCCAGCAACAGCGCGGCGGGCGCCAGCAGTTGCAGCAGTGCGTGCGCGGCCCGGGCGCGCACCGTGGCGGGGTCTTCTTCTTGCCAATGAAAGACCGGCATGGCCGGGAAGTCCGCGGGGCTGATGGCGCGGCTGGCCTCGATGCGGGGCAGGAAGAAGTCCTTCCAGGCCCGGTGGTAGGCATCGATCTGCCGCATGAAGTGCGCGTGGCGGCGCTGTCCGGTGCCGGCCAGCGCGGTGATGCCTTCATAGGCCACCGCCGCCGGCGACAGCACGCTGTAGCGCGCGACCAGCGCCTGCTGGCGCGCCATTTGCGCATCGAAGCGCGCCAGTGCGGGCTGCATCGCGGCATCCACCTGGCGCTCGACGCGGGCATGGCCCAGCGGGCGGCCGGTGATTTCCAGGCGGCCGTCGCGCGGAATCAGCGCGTCCGGCTTGTCCATATGGCCGTAGTCGGTCGAGAGCAGCGCGGCGTTGTCGCGCATTGCCAGCGCCGTCGCCACGCGCGTGCGCGTGGCCAGTTCGGCGCGCGACGGCGCGGGGCTGGCGTAGGCCGCCACCAGGTTCAGGGCCACTGGCACCACCAGCACCAGCAGGACCCAGCCGACCATCAGGATCATGGCGTTGGCCGCCGATGATCTGCCGAAGGCGTTGACCGCCACCACCGCCGCGAACCAGAACAGCGCGTAGGCGCCGACCAGCAGGGCCCACCACAGGGTGGCGCTGGCGGCCTGCAACGCCTGGGGGCGGGCCAGCAGCAACGCGGCCACCGGCAGCAGCACCGCCGCGCCCAGCAGCACTGCGGCGCGCAAGGCGATCTTGCCGCTGATCAGGGTCAGCAGCGCCAGCGGCTGCGACAGCAGCAGGCGCAACGTGCCGTCTTCCTTTTCGCCGGACAGCAGGTTGTGCCCGAGCGCGAAGATCAGCAGCGGCAGCAGGTAGATGACCACGAACGCCAGGTCGAAGTGTCCGCTGAGCAGGTGCCAGGGGTTCTCGATGTCGTTGTTGTGGATGAAGTTGACCTTGCTGTCGTAGGTCACCTTGAACTGCGACGGAAACAGGTCGGTCTGGCCCAGCGCCACCGGCGCCAGCGGCACGCTGGGCATGATGGCGTAGTGCGCGCCCAGGCCGCCGCCCATGTTGGCGGGGCTGGCCGGGTTGCCGAACGGCGTCGGGGTTTCGCTGCCGTCCATGATGCGCTGCAACTGCGCCAACTGGCTGGCGCGGTTCTGCGCATCGGCGCGCGCCAGCGCGGCCTGGGCCTCGTCGCGCAGCGACGTCTGAAGCAGGCCGTTCAAGACCGCGTAGCCCACCAGCAGCAGGAACAGCAGGCCGCACAGCCACAGCGCGCGCTCGCGCGTCAGCAGGCGGAGTTCGTGCCGCAGGACCATGCCGAAACGGCGGAGTTGCGTATCGTGCACCGGTGTTCTCCTACAGGGCGGTCTGGCGGGCCACGGCGCGCCAGGCAAAAAGCAGGCTCAGCAGCAGCGCGGCGCCCAGCATCAACAGGCTCAGGCGCGCCTGGTGCAAGGCCCAGCCGGCCGCGGGCGGCTGGTACTTGAAGGGTGGCACGCGCGCCCACAGCGACGGGCTGGCCTGATATGAGAAATGCTGGTGTTCCAGCGTGTCGGCGTGCGCCACCAAGTCGGCGCTGACGATGTCCTGGATCACGCGGCGCTGCTGTTCGGCGGCGGTGGTGAAGTCGCGGTGGTGGGCGAAGTCGGTGCCGGCCATGGCGGCCGACAGCGCGCGCACCGCCAGCAGCGGCATCAGCCAGCCGGCCGCTTCCTGCACGGCCTGCTGCCGCTCCCAGGTGTCCCACAGGCGGCCGAAATGGCGGTCGTAGACGGCATAGCTGGATTGGTCGTCGAGCTTGAGCGCCAGGCCCCATTTGTTCAGCGGCACGTCGCGGCTCCAGCGTTCGGTGGTGCCGAAGGCCTGCATCCAGACGCGGTCGGAGGTGGCCTTGAGGTCGTCCTGCAGCGCCTGGTTGAATTCCAGGCGCGTCGGGCTGGGATACAGGCCGCGCGACAGTTCGGCCATGACGCGCGGCGCGATCACGGTATTGGCGATCCACAGCGCCAGCAGCACGGTGATCGCCACGCGCGACGAGCGCGCGGCCGCCGACACGCCCAACGTCACGAAGATGAAGGCCGCCAGGTACAGCGCATAGCCGCCCGCCAGCACGGCGAAGCGCCACAGCGCATCGGCCCGCCCGCCGGCCAGCCACACCGCCGCGATGGCGGCCAGGGCGGCCGGCGCCAACAGCAGGCCCAGGCTCATGGCCAGCGCCGTGGCCTTGCCCCACAGCAGGCGCCAGGGCGCCACGCCCAGGCTCAGCGTCTGGCGCAGGATGCCTTGTTCGCGTTCGCCGGAAAAGGCGTTGAAGCCCAGCACGATCACCAGCAATGGCCCCAGCGCCTGCAGAATCCACGCCGCCGACAGGTCGCCGAAGCGTTGCAGGCCGGTGGCGTCCTGCGCCGGGCGGAACTTGACCTCGCTCTGCCGGTGCGCCTGCAGCCACACCGTGCTGCCGATATACGGATTGATGCCGGGGTCCAGCAGCGCCAGCGTGGTGTCGGGCTTGAAGACGTGCATGCCCTGGTGCGCGGCGTCGTGCGGGTGGCGCGCGCCCTGGCGCAGCCAGTCGCTGTAGTCGGTGTTCTGGGCGGCGGCCTGTTCGGCCCGCGCTTCCCGCTGATGCAGGTAGCCGACGGCCAGGGCCGTCAGCAACAGCACCGCGACGATGCCGCCGGCCCAGTAGAGCCGGCCGTCGCGCAGGCGTTCGCGCAGATCCTTGAGAGCGATCAGGAGGATCATGCCTCTGTCCTCATGTGCGCCAGGTACAAGGCCTGCAGGTCAAGGTCGCCGAGCTGGCGGGCGTCCAGGTTTTCGATCAGGCGCCCGCGTTTCATGATGCCGACGCGGGTGGCGGTCTGGCGCGCATGGAACAGGTCGTGCGTGGTGGCGAGAATGGCGACGCCGCGCTCGGCGGCGCGTTGCAGCAGGCGCGTGAATTCGGCGGCGGCGGACGGGTCCAGGCCGGAGGTGGGTTCGTCCAGCAGCAGCGCGCGCGCATCCTTGGCCAGCGCGACGGCGATCCATACTTTCTGCCGCATGCCCTTGGAATAGGCGGAAACGCGCTTGTCGGCCGCGGCCGGATCGAGGCCGACCTCGGCCAGCAGTTCCAACAGGCGCGCGCGCGGCGGTGCTTCGCCCAGGGCCAGCGCGGCGAAGTAGCGCAGGTTTTCCAGCCCGCTGAGCGTGCCGTACAGGTTCACCTGCTCGGGGATGTAGGCCACGTGGCGCTTGCTGGCCAGCGGTTCGCGCGCCACATCCAAACCGTGGATCAGGGCCTGGCCGCCGTCTGGCGCGATGAAGTTCAGGAACAGGTTGATGGTGGTGGTCTTGCCGGCGCCATTGGCGCCCAGCAGGCAATAGATTTCGCCCGGCTCGATGCGCAGGTCCAGCGGGTGGAGCGCGATCTGGTCGCCGTAGCGTTTGGTCAGGCCGATGGCTTCGAGCACTGCGAGTCCTTCTTCGTCCGAAGATGCCGGAAATTCAAGGGGAGGGGGCAGGGAGTGGAGGGCGCCAAGGAAGGGCCTCCGGACCTGTTGGGAATGACTATCGTTAGATATGATATAACATAACGTGATTATATCGCCATCCCTCGCGCGGAACTCTGGCAAAAACGACGATCCAAAGCAGAAGGGCGCCCACGTGGGCGCCCTTCGTCATTGCGGCAGCGGTGCTTGCCGGTCAGGCCTCGATCCGCTCCACCTTGCCCACCAGCAGGATGTACGACAGCGCGCCCAGCAGCGCCAGCGACGACACGTACACGATGGCCGGCGCGAAACTGTCCTTCGACACCAGGAAACCGATCACGATCGGCGTGCAGATCGACGACAGGTTGCCGACGAAGTTGAACACCCCGCCGGTCAGCCCCAGCAGCCGCACCGGCGCCAGCGCCGACACCAGCGACCAGGTGATCGACGCCAGGCCATTGCCGAAGAACGCCACCGCCAGGAAGAAAATCACCCACGGCGTCGAGTCGGTGAAGTTGGCGCCGATCATCGAGGTCGAGATCAGCAGCCCCAGGATGATCGGTAGCTTGCGCGCCAGGCCCACGGTGGCGCCGCGGCGGATCAGGAAGTCCGACAGCACGCCCGAGCACAGCACGCCGATGAACGCCGCCAGGAACGGCACCGATGCCAGGAAGCCCGACTTGATGAAGTCCATGCCGCGGTACTTCACCAGATAGGTGGGGAACCACGTCAGGAAGAACCACAGCGTCGAGGTCAGGCAGAACTGGCCCAGGTACACGCCCCACAGCTTGCGCTGGCTCATCACCAGGCCCAGGTCGTTCCAGTTGAAGGGGGCCTTCTTCTCGGTCACACGCTTGTCCAGGTCCACGACGCCGCCGCCTTTCTGGATCAGCTCGATTTCGGCCGCGTTGGCGCCCTTGAACTGACGCGGTTCACGGTAGATCAGGTACCACAGCACGCCCCAGACGATGCCCAGCAGGCCGGTGCTGACGAACACCATGTGCCAGCCGTAGTGATGCTGCAGCCAGGCCAGCACCGGCGTCAGGAATGCCAGGCCGACGAACTGGCCCGAGGTGTAGAAGCCGATGGCGGTGGCGCGTTCCTTTTCCGGGAACCAGGTCGTGACGACGCGGTTGTTGATCGGATAGGCGGGCGCTTCCAGCGCGCCCACGGCCAGGCGCAACACGAACAGGATCACGAAGCTGCCGGCAAAGCCCATGAAGAACGTCGCCGCCGACCACAGGATCAGCGCGGCCGCGTACAGCACGCGCGGCGACACGCGGTCCACCAGCCAGCCGCCGGGGATCTGCATGGCGGCGTAGGTCCAGCCGAAGGCCGACAGGATCAGCCCTTCGTGCACCGTGTCCAGGCCGAATTCGTCCTTGAGCGCGGGCGCGGCGATCGACAGGTTGCTGCGGTCCAGGTAGTTGATGACGACGGTGATGAACAGCATCACCATGATGAGATAGCGGCTGCGCGTCGGCCGTTGGGCGTCTTGCAGGCCCGGGTGGGTGGCGGTGGTCAAGGGGGGCTCCTCTTTCGCTTTTTTCTACCGGCCTACCACTCGGCGAAGCTGCCGTCGGCGTGGCGCCAGATGGGATTGCGCCAGCGGTGGCCCACCGCCGCGCGTTCTTTCACGTATTCCTCGTTGACCTCGATGCCCAGGCCGGGGCCCTGCGGAATCGCGACCATGCCGTTCTCGTAGGCGAACACCTCGCGGTTGCTGACGTAGTCCAGCAGGTCGTTGGCGGCGTTGTAGTGGATGCCCAGGCTCTGTTCCTGGATGAAGGCGTTGTAGCAACCGGCGTCGATCTGCAGGCAAGTGGCCAGCGCGATCGGGCCCAGCGGGCAGTGCAGCGCCAGCGCCACGTCGTAGGCCTCGGCCATGGCGGCGATCTTGCGCGTTTCGGTGATGCCGCCGGCGTGCGACGGATCGGGCTGGATGATGTCGACGTAGCCGTCGGCCAGCACGCGCTTGAAGTCCCAGCGCGAGAACAGGCGCTCGCCCAGCGCGATCGGCGTGGACGTCAGCGGCGCCAGTTCCTTCAGCGCCTCGTAATGCTCGCTCAGCACCGGCTCTTCGATGAACATCAGCTTGAACGGGTCCAGCTCTTTCATCAGCACCTTGGCCATGGGCTTGTGCACGCGGCCATGGAAGTCCACGCCGATGCCGACGTTGGGGCCGACCGCGTCGCGCACGGCGGCCACGTTCTCCAGGCACTTCTCGACCTTGTCGAACGAATCGATGTACTGCAGTTCCTCGGTGCCGTTCATCTTGACGGCGGTGAAGCCGCGCTCGACCGCGCCCTTGGCGGCCGCGGCGGTGTCGGCCGGTCGGTCGCCGCCAATCCATGAATACACGCGGATGCGGTCGCGCACGTTGCCGCCCAGCAGTTGCGACACCGGCACGCCCAGGTCCTTGCCCTTGATGTCCCACAGCGCCTGGTCGATGCCGGCCAGCGCGCTCATGTGGATGGCGCCGCCGCGGTAGAAGCCGCCGCGGTACAGCACGGTCCAGTGGTCCTCGATGTTGCGCGGGTCCTTGCCGACCAGGTAGTCCGACAGTTCCTCGACGGCGGCGGCTACCGAGTGGGCGCGGCCTTCCACCACCGGTTCACCCCAGCCGACGATGCCGGCGTCGGTCTCGATCTTCAAGAAGCACCACCGCGGCGGCACGATGTAGGTAGTGAGCTTGGTGATCTTCATGCTTGGGTCTCCTGGGCGGGATAGGCGCGTTGCCAGGCGGCGATGAAAGCGCGCGCGTTCTGGCCGACTTCGGTGGCCGACAGGCCGGGTTTGTACAAGGCGGAGCCCAGGCCGAAGCCGCTGGCGCCCGCCTGGGCGTAGGTGGAAAGGTTGTCGGGCGTGATGCCGCCCACCGGCACCAGCGCGATCGGTGGGCGCATCACCGCGCGCCAGGCCTTGAGCACGGCCGGGCCGAGCTGTTCGGCGGGGAACATCTTGAGCACGTCGGCGCCGGCGGCCAGCGCGGCGAAGGCTTCGGTCGGCGTGGCCACGCCGGGGCACGAGGCCAGGCCGGCGGCCTTGGCCGCGCGCACCACGGCCAGGTCGCTGTGCGGCATGACGATCAGTTCGCCGCCGGCGTCCTTGATGCGGGCCACGTCATCGGGGTTCAGCACCGTGCCGGCGCCCACCAGGCAGTCGGCTGGCAGCGCGTCGCGCATGGCGCGGATGCTCGCCAGCGGTTCCGGCGAATTCAGCGGCACCTCGATCAGGCGAAAGCCCGCCTCGTACAGCGCTTGCGCGACGGGCACGGCCTCGGCGGGCGTGATGCCGCGCAGGATGGCGATCAGGCCGCAGTGGGCCATGGCGGTTTGCAGTCCGGTATGGGTCATGGTGTGGTCTCGGAAGAAGGGGCGGCGGGCACCAGTCCGGCGCAAACCGCCAGGTGCCACAGGCCGCGCTCGGTGGCGCGTTGCGCCAGTTGCGGCGTGCCCAGGCCGTAGTGCCGCAGTGCCATGATGTAGCGCTGGCACAGCGCGTCGTCGCCGCACAGCACGATGCGCGGCAGATCTCCTTGCAGGTGCAGCATGTCGGCCAGCGCGGCAATCTCATGGCCGATCAACAGGCCCGACAGGTAGTCGGCCTGTGACACGCCGGCCAACTGACCGGTCAGCCCCAGCGCGCGGGTGCTGAAGATGGTCGACAGTACGCCGGCGCGGCCGGCCGGCACGCCGGCGACCTTCAGGCCGCGCTCGAACGCCGCCAGGTCGGCGGCCGGCGCCTCGATCATGGTGCGGCCCAGGATGGTGTGGCCGCGCAGCGCGGCGTAGACCTCGCCGGTCATGAAGGTATCGAAATGCGTGACCTGGCCGCGGCGCGCGTTGACCCATTTGGAATGGGTGCCCGGCAGGCCGATCAGCACGTTGTCGGCGCAATCGCCGGCCTGGCCGGACAGCACGCCGAACACCTGGGTCTCTTCGCCGCGCATCACATTGGGCAGGCCGTGGCGCTGGATCAGGCCCGGCACGATGTGCACCGGCGTCGCGCCGCTGCGCTCGACGCGCGTGAGCAGCGTGCCGATGCGCGCCAGGTCGACCGGCACGTCCAGGTAGGCGGCTTCCTGCCAGCCCTGGGCGCTGCCGACCATGCCGCAGGCGATCACGGGCAGGTGGGGCTCGGCTCGCAGCCAGTCGCCGCAGGCTTGCTCGAACGCCAGTTCGAAACCCGATTGGCCGCTCGGGGTGGCGGCGCCGTCCTGCAAGGGCTGCGGCAGGCGCATGATGCCCCACGGCAAGTGGCGGGTATCCAGGGTGCGGCCGACGCCATCGAGGCGGTAGGCGCGCAGCGAAGAGGTGCCCCAGTCCAGCGCTATCAAGGCCGCGCGGGCAGGTAATCCGGTTGTCATCAGAATCTGTCTCGTCTCGGGCCGGCGGCGCTGCGGGCGAGGGCGCGCGGGGCGACGTTCGCGGGATGCAGGGACTGGCCGGCCTTGTTGTCGTCAGCCCGCGACCGCGCCGGGAAGGCGGCTGACGGGCTGCGAAAAATTCTAGATCAGCGCTTGAAAAATCTCAAAATATAGAATTAAATCCCATATATAGGGAATTGCAGTGACTGAAAAAGCTCCGCATGCCGCTGCCTTGCGCAGCCAATCCGGCCGCTTGCCCTTGCCGCTGCCTCGTAATACCGCTTGCCTTGCCCTCCCGCCGGTCTTCGCCGCCCGGTCCACGTTTCGATTCACACTCCTTCCTCATGCCCGATTCCTCGCCCGCCTCTCCCGCCTACGATCCCGACGCCGCGGCGCCCGCCGGCACGCAGACCCTGATGCGCGGGCTGGGCGTGATCCAGGCCGTCGCCTCCGGCGCGCGCGACCTCAAGGACATCTGCGCCCACATCGGCGTGGCGCGCAGCACCACGCACAGGCTCGCCAGTTGCCTGGTGCAGGAGCGCTACCTGCGCTCGCTGGCCGGGGTCGGCTACGTGCTGGGCCCCAAGCTGATCGAACTCGGCTTCCAGGCCCGCGAAGCCTTTCCCATGGCAACGCTGGCGCGGCCATACCTGGATAGCCTGGCGGCCGAGACCGGCGACACCATCCACCTGGCGGTGCGCGACAACGACGAAGTGCTGTACCTGGAAAAAATCCCCGGCAAGAAGGGGCTGGAGATGCGTTCGCGCGTCGGCCACCGTATGCCGCTGGCCGCCACCGGCGTGGGCAAGGCGCTACTGCTCGACGCCGAAGAGCCGCAATGGAAGGCGATGCATCGCATTGGCGCGCCGGTGTCCTCGCGCGCGCCCGGCGGCCGCCAGACCTGGGAAGCGTTCCGCGACCGCATGCGCGACTACGCCGCCCATGGCTACGCCTTCGACCTGGAAGACAACGAACCGTCGATCCGTTGCGTGGCGGCGCCGGTGCGTGACGCATCCAGCGGCATCGTCGCCGCCATCAGCGTGTCCAGCACCGTGCCGTACATGTCCCTGGAGCGCATGCGGGACATGGTCGATGTGGTCAAGGACGCGGCGGCGCGCATTTCGGCGGAACTGGGCTGGAAGGTGCAGGGCGGGCCCGCCAAGGCGCGCGACGCCGGCAAGTAACGCGGCGTCCAGGCGAAGAATTGGGCGATCTCGGCACGTGGCGCGGGCCGTTCGCCCGCAACGCCGGTCTCGGCCAAATCTCCGACCAGTCCTCATGCCACCGCCGCCGGAAGCGCGCCCTATCGGTGCTAGTCTCTTGCTCAATCATCAATGACGCTCATCACGACTGAGTAGACTCCCGGCGACGAGCAAGTGGCGCCCCAACCCGATGTCGAGCGCCTGTATGCCGCCCATGCCGAGCGGCTGCGCCGTTACCTGTTCCTGAAGACCGGCGAAGCCGAACTCAGCGCCGATCTGGTGCAGGACTGCTTCGCCCGGCTCCTGGCCCATCAGGAAGACATCCCGCCGGGCGACAGCGCGCTGGCCTACCTCTACGCCATCGTCAATCGCCTGCTCATCGACCATCGCCGCAATCACCATCAATCCCGCACCGAATTGGCGGCGGACGATCTGCTGGAAGGCGTGCGCGATCCGCGCGCCGCGCCTGACGTGCATGCGCACGTGCGCCGGCAACTGGCGCGTCTGGCCGCGACGCTGGCCGAACTGCCGCCGCGCACGCGGCAGATTTTCAGGCTCTGCCGCGTCGAGGGCCTGAGCCATGCAGAGGCCGCGCGCTATCTGGATATCTCGCCCAGTTCGGTGCAGAAGCACCTGGCCATGGCGCTTGAACTGATGCGTGAACGTCTGGGGCGCGATCCGTGAACCCGCGCAATGAATACGCGCCTCGGGCACTTTTTTTACTGTCTTTCGCGTCTGGGCCGTTAATCCTCGCATGAAGATCCCATCATGTATTCACCGCGAACGACGCCTGCGCCGCCAGGCCAGCCTGTGGGCCGTGCGCCTGGAGGCTGGCGCACTCACCCCGGTTGAACAACGCCGCCTCGAACATTGGCTGGCGCGTGACGCGCGCCACGGTCCGGCCCTGGCCGATGCCGAAATGACCTGGGCCCTGGCCGGCGCCTGCCGCGATGCGCCGTCGCTTGCGCAGCCGGCGCCGCGGGCACGGCGCAGCCCCTGGCGTGCCTGTGCCGCCGCATGGCGCAGAGCGTATCCAATGGCGCCCCGCCGGCGCGCGTTTGCGCTGGCATGCGCGGCTTTGGTCGTCGCCGGCACGATCAATGGGCCGGACCTCATCGAACCCTGGTTGGCCGACTATCGCAACGATGCCGGCGAAATCCGCTCCCTTGCGTTGCCAGATGGCAGCCGCGTATTGCTGGGCAGCAACAGCGCGCTCGATGTGGAATACGACGCCTCGACCCGCCGGGTGCGCCTGCTGCGCGGCGAAGCGGTGTTCTCGCCGGCGCCTACGGGGGCGGCAGAGCCGCGCAGGTTCGTGGTGGAAAGCGCGGGCGCCAGCATGACCGCGCTGGGCACGCGCTACGCCGTGCGGCGCCAGGACGCCGGCCACGGCTGGGTGGGCGTATTGCAGCATCGTGTCGCGCTCTTGATGGATCGCCCGCCCACCGCGGGCATTGCACACACGACGCTGACGGCGGGCGACAGCGCCACCTTCAGCCACGCCGCCGGCATCGCGCGCAGCCCCGTCGCGCCCGCACGCGGGGCCGCCTGGGCCGACGGCTATCTCATCTTCGACGGCGAACCCCTGCAGCAGGTCCTGCGGCGCATCGGCGATTTCCGGCGGGGCCAGTTGATCCTGGCGAACCGCGCCGCGGCGCACAGACCGGTGCATGCGCTGTTCCACCTGGATAACCTCGACGGCGCGCTGGCCACGCTCTGTAGCGAGCTGCGGCTTGCGCGGCTGCGGCTGCCAGGGGTGACGGTGCTGTACTGAAAAGCGTCGATTTCTTGAGTGTCGAGTTCGGCTTTACAAAGCCTGGTTGGTAAAGCGGAAAAACAAACGCTGATTTGTATTCGACACCCTTTCGCGTGCCGACCGCACGATCCAATCGCGGTGCGCGCGCCGCCAGCGTCGGGCCCCGAGTAAGACGAAGTCAGGACGTACCCGCACCGCCCTCCCTCTGGGAACTGCCTTTTTCGAACTTTTTTTACTGAACTTCGATTCTCAAACGTTAATGGTAATGATGCGCGTTTGCATCAGAGACAACCAGAGACGAAAGTGAAGAGAAGACAGGTGACGTTCCGTATTGTGAGTCGGATGCTGGCCGCGGGCGCGTTGGCGCTACCGTGCGTGTCCATGGCGCAAACCCAGGAGCGTGCCGCGGGCATGGCGGAGCCCGCCGATCGGCAGGACGATGAACGTCAGCGGACGTTCGTTTTCGACATCCCGGCTCAAGCGATGGCGCAGGCCGTGCTGGCATTCGCGCGTCAGGCTGGCGTTGACCTGTACATGAACGACGTCGATTTGTCGGCCTACACCAGCGTCGCCCTCAAGGGCAGCTTCAGCATCGAGACCGGCCTGACCCGGTTGCTGGGAAACAGTCCTATCGGCTACCGCTATCGCCGGACTGCGGGCGCTGTCCGACCGAACGTGCAACTGGTCGACAACGGTCCCGGCGCGCGTGCGCGGGTGTACTCGATGGCGCCCGTTGTGGTGCGCGGCAACGATGTCAACGAGCGCGTCTATCAGGCCCCCCGCGCCGTCAGCATCGTCACGCGCGAAGAAATGGACCGCGTGCCGGTGCGCCACGCCGCCGAACTCATCCAGGACACCCCCGGCGTCGCCAGCGCCGTCAACCGCCAGAACCCTGGCCTGTCGATCAACATCCGCGGCATGCAGGACTTCGGCCGCGTCAACATGATGATCGACGGCATGCGCCAGGATTTCGTGCAGAACGGACACATGCAGCGCAACGGAGAAATGTATGTCGATTCGGAACTCCTGTCCGAGGCCGTGGTGGAGCGAGGCGTGGTGCATGGGGTGCATGGCACCGGCGCGATGGCGGGGAGCGTGGATTTTCGGACGCTGGATTTCGGGGATGTACTGCGCGAGGGTAGGGAAATCGGTCTGAAACTGCGCGGCACGTCCGGGATGGGATATCAGGGGAACGGCGTCAATTTCATCGGCAGCGCGGCGGGCGCGGCGCGCGCAGGCGAGAACCTGGAAGTGATGGCGGCGGTGTCGCGGCGGTCTATTGGGGATTATCGGATTGGCGCATATGGCGGCGCTTCAGGCCAGAACTCGGTCTGGGTGACTGACAGCGAGGGCAGGGGCATCGGCAAAGTCGAATACAACGATGTGAAGTTTGCCGCCCAGGAACAGGACTCCAGCCTGTTCAAGGCGCGCTGGAAATTGAATGACGCCTCGTCCCTGCAATTCAGCTATGTCGGCACGCAAGTGGGTTATTCCTACACCATGGACGCCAATCTCGCTGTGCAGGAGAGCGGCACCGCCTGGCGCAAGCTGGGCTCTTCCAACGCGCAATCCAACAGCTTCGCGCTGGACTACAAGCTCAAACCGGCCGACAACCCGTGGCTGGACTTGAACGTAAAGCTCTATGCCGTCGATACCCGCATCAAGAACCACACGACACCGAATTATCCGAAATCCGCCGCATTTGGCTCGGTCACCGATCCAGCGCTGATCCGCGAGAACATCAACACCGAGTACTGGAACAGCGCCGGCACCGGCACGTGCGACAACACCAAGACCAAGTTCTCGTCTTATGCGAAGGACATCTGTTCACAGTACGGATTCGATCGGGACAGCCGCCTGCGCACCCAAACCACTGGCTTTCAACTGGACAACACGTCGCGGTTCACGGTGGGAGAGAATGCGCTACTCAGCGCCAACTACGGCATCGAGTACTTCACGGATCGCACCACCTCTACCCAGCGCTGGCACGTCGAGGGGCGTGAGGTCCAGCCCTTCGGCCTGGATGGCAAGGACGCGCTCAATCCGCGAGGCCGCCGCAGCATGGGCAGTCTCTTCGCCGAGCTAAAGCTGGAAGACGATTTCTATACGATCTCCGCGAGCCTGCGCTATGAGCGCTACCAGGCCAAGGGCAGGACTCAGACGCCGGGTACGACGCGGATTTACCAAAGCACCGTGGATAAGGTTGAGCAGTCGGCGTGCGCACAGGCGGCTGGCGGCACGAATCTGACGCGCGACGAAAACTACAGAGAGATTTATAGGGAAGGCTGCCGCATCGCGCGGACCGGCGACCTGGCGGCCTTGAAAGCGTGGTGGGACGCCGATCCGGCCTACCTTTTCTACTCTCTTGAAAGGAAGATCGACCCTAGCGGCAAGGTGACGTGGGTACGTACGGGCAAGACCTCAGTGGAGCACCTCAGCAGCATTGGCGGTCACAAGCGCGAACTAGAAACTGCCTATCCATCCCGATGGCTGGAGGACCAGCCTGCCCTATACGATTACGACGTCGACCGTAGCGCCGGCAAGCTGCTGCCGGCGCTGTCCGCCGCCATCCGCCCCGCCCGCTGGCTGGAGTTGTATGGCAGTTGGGGAAAATCCTGGCGTCCCCCGGCCATCAATGAACTGCTGATGGTCGGCAGCCATCCCACGCAGGGATTCGCCACGATCCTGCCCAATCCCCTGTTGGATGTCGAGACCTCCCAAACCTGGGAGGTGGGCGTCAACACCATATTCAAGGATGTCGCGCTGGATGACGACAATTTGTCGCTCAAGGTCGGATATTTCGACACGCGAGCCGACAACTATATGTTCTCCTCGATGGATGTGGTGCAGCCTGGCGCTGGACTGGAAAGGCTCCCCCTGCCGGGGCTGACCGCCTTCGTCAACAATCGCACCCGCACCCAGTTCCGCGGGTTGGAGCTGGAAGGGCGCTATGACGCCGGCTGGCTCTACGGTGGCGTGAGCTACACGCATTACCTGGGTGGCGCCAACAAGTTCTGCGAAGACCTGTACTTCCTGGGGTCGGGGCCCAACAAATATGACCAGCCCAATGCGGACGGCAGCTACCCGTCTCAGCATAACGACGCCGTTGCACTGGGGTATGACTCCTGGCGGGAGTGGGCCGACGCCCAGGTCGAGTGCGGCAATTTCGTCTTCAACAGCGCCATCGCCAAGCCGGTCGACAAGGGCATGGTCCAAATCGGCGTGCGGCTGCTGGAGCGCAAGCTGGATACCGGTGTGCGCTTCAACTACAGCGGTGAAGGTTGGTACAACCGCGACGCCGGCGGCTCCCAAGTCTGGTTCAAGTACACCACTTGGGATTGGTACGCCAGCTACCAGGCCAACGCCAACGTCAAGCTGATGGCCTCGGTCGAGAACCTGACCAACCGCATGTATGTGGAAGGGTATTCCGACGCCCTGGCTCGTACCTTCGCACCAGGCCGCGCGGTGACGCTGGGGATGGAGGTGCGCTTTTAACACAGGAATCGTTGCGGGTCCGCTCATCGCGACCCGCGCAAGGAACATGCGTTGTCGCATGTACGGCGTTCGCAGGCTGCGACGCCGGCCTCGCCGGGTAGGCTGTTCCCGGTGCAATCTTTACCTATAGGAAATTTCAACCATGACTGCTTTCATCAGCTATATCGATGACCACCTCAGCGCTGCAACGATGGAGGGCTCGCTCATGGACATGCTGCTTGCGTTCCAGAGCACGGGTGTGGAAGGCGAACACACCAACATGCCGAATTCGGGAGGCTTCTTCGGCGGCAACATGTTCAACGGCACCGAGTACGCCTACACCAGCAAAGCGGTCCCCAACTATGCCTTCGTGGCCGAGGGAAACATACATTACTTCTTCCCCCCGTTCAGCGGCCACGCGGGTGATGGCCCGACCGCGCATACGGTATGGGGCGAGTTGGACTCGATCACGCTGGGTGCCGGCGTGGACAAGGCAGGTCACATGGTGGACCCGCTGATTACGTTCACGTTCGATGGACCGATTTTCGGCGACGTTGCTGAAGGGCGAGGTAACGACGTGCACGACATTATCTGGGGTTTGATGAACGGTCACGTCGATGGTATTGACGACACCAAGGCTGGTGTTGATACCCATGGTGGTCTGCTCGCGGCCTTGGGGAACGAACTCGTTACTCACTCCGTCGCTGATTTGGTGGCCCACAATTTCGCCACCGAAACCGACCTCGCCCTGGCGGCATAACCCTTCCGTGAGTTTCCCCGCGGCGTCTCGGCCACGCGGGGCCACGGTCGCGGCGGGCCTATCCCCGCCG
>NZ_JCBANN010000026.1:0-69064 GCF_059761975.1 Achromobacter sp. 46006 | reverse complement strand
GGCGGCCGCCTTTGGCGTTTGGGTGTCTGGCGTCGGGGTGGTGACGCTGCGCGCTACTTGCTGTTGGCCAGCAGGTCGCCGGGGAGGCCGGCTTCGATCAGGCCCAGCAGGAGTTTCTTGACGGGTGCGGGCAGGGCGGTGTCGGGGAGTTCGGCCTGGGTGACCCAGCGTTCGGGTTGCGTGGGTTGGCGCAGCGAGGCGCTGCGCACGGGCACGTACCAGGGGCGGATGTGCAGGCGGTAGTGGGTGAAGGTGTGGGCGAAGGCGGCGAGTTCGAAGCGCTGTTCGGGGTCCAGGCCGAGGGCGCGCGAGGCGGCCAGGGGGTCGCCGGCGGCGTCGAATTCGGGCAGGCTCCAGAGGCCGCCCCAGATACCGGGTTCGGGCCGTTGCTGCAGCAGGAACGCGCCCTGGTGCTGCAGCACCAGCATCGCGGTCTCGCGTTCCGGGATCGCCTTGCGCGCCTTGGGCGTGGGCAGTTCGGCCTGGCGGCCGTCGCGCTTGGCGACACAGGTGTCGGCGACCGGGCAGCGTTCACAGGCGGGCTTGCCGCGCGTACAGAGGGTGGCGCCCAGGTCCATCAGGCCCTGCGTGTAGGCGGCCATGTCCAGGCCGGGGGCGGCCTCGACCTGGGCATCGGCCAGGGCCCACAGGCGCTGTTCGACCTCGCGCCTGGCGGGGTCGCCGGCGACGCCGAAGTGACGGGTGAAGACGCGCTTGACGTTGCCGTCCAGGATGGGCGAGCGCTCGCCGTAGGCGAAGGCGGCGATGGCGGCGGCGGTCGAGCGGCCGATGCCGGGCAGGGTGGCGATGGCTTCGGCGCTGGGCGGGAAGCGGCCATTCCAGTCGCGCGCGATCTCCTGGGCGCAGCGATGCAGGTTGCGGGCGCGGGCGTAGTAGCCCAGGCCGGCCCAGTAGGGCATCACGTCTTCCTGGGCGGCGGCGGCCAGCGCGGCCACGTCGGGGAAGCGCTGCAGGAAGCGTTCGTAGTAGGGGATCACCGTGGCCACCTGCGTCTGCTGCAACATGATCTCGGAGAGCCAGATGCGGTAGGGATCCCGGGTGTTCTGCCAGGGGAGATCGTGGCGGCCGTGCTGGCGTTGCCAGGCGACGATGCGAGGGGCGAAGTCCATGCCCGCAATTATCGCATCGCCCTATTGCCGGGGGTGGGGCGAGCGGTTACAACCGTGGGACAGAGGCGCATCGAGCGCCCGGAATTCACCTCCCGCCGCTTGCCTGCATGCGCTTCAAGAGGGCGTGGTGCGTTGGCTGCCGCGGGCGTTCCACGACCCTCGGAGTAGACATGAATGCCCCCCTCACGCCCGCGCTGCGCGCGGCGCTCGAATCCGTCCAGCTGGACGACAAATACACCCTGGAAAGCGGCCGCGCCTGGATGAGCGGCATCCACGCCCTGGTGCGCCTGCCGATGATGCAGCGGCTGCGCGACCTGCGCGCGGGGCTGAACACCGCGGGGTTCGTGTCGGGCTACCGGGGCTCGCCGCTGGGCGGGGTCGACCAGAACATGTGGAAGGCGGCCAAGTACCTGAAGGCGCACCACGTCGAGTTCCAGCCGGGCATCAACGAGGACCTGGCGGCCACCGCGGTGTGGGGCACGCAGCAGGTCAACCTGTTCCCGGGCGCCAAATACGACGGCGTGTTTGGCATGTGGTACGGCAAGGGGCCGGGCGTGGACCGCTGCGGCGACGTGTTCAAGCACGCCAACGCCGCCGGCACCTCGCCGCACGGCGGCGTGCTGGTGGTGGCCGGCGACGACCATCCGGCCAAGTCGTCGACGCTGCCGCACCAGAGCGATCACATTCTCAAGGCCTGCATGATCCCGGCGCTGTTCCCCTCCAGCGTGCAGGAGGTACTGGATTACGGCCTGCACGGCTGGGCCATGAGCCGCTATGCCGGGGTCTGGGTCGGCATGAAGTGCATCACCGACATCGTCGAGGTGTCGGCCTCGGTGGACGTGGACCCGTATCGCGTGCAGATCGTGCTGCCCGAGGATTTCCGGTTGCCGCCGGACGGCTTGAACATCCGCATTCCGGACACGCCCCTGCAGCAGGAGGCGCGGCTGCTGGATTACAAGCTGTACGCGGCGCTGGCCTACGCCCGCGCCAACAACCTGAACCGCGAGCTGTGGCAGGTGCCGGCGCGCGACGCGCGCTTCGGCATCATGACCTCGGGCAAGGCCTACCTGGACACGCGCCAGGCGCTGTCCGACCTGGGGCTGAGCGAGGCGGTGTGCCAGCGCATCGGCCTGCGGCTGTTCAAGGTGGGCATGGTGTGGCCGCTGGAGTCCACCGGCATGGCGCGCTTCGCCGATGGGCTGGACGAGATCCTGGTGGTCGAGGAAAAGCGCCAGGTGCTCGAATACCAGTTGAAGGAGGAACTGTTCAGCTGGATCGGCAGCGGCAAGAAGATTCCGCGCGTGGTCGGCAAGTTCGACGACAAGGATGGCGGCGAGTGGGCGGTGCCGCAAGGCAACTGGCTGCTGCCGGCGCACTACGAGTTTTCGCCGGCGATGGTGGCCAAGGCCATCGCCGCGCGCCTGCTGCGCTTCGAATTGCCGGCGGACGTGCGCGCCGGCATCGAGGCGCGGCTGGCCTTCATCGCCGATCGCGAACAGGCGCTGGCGCGGCCGCGCGTGGTGGAAGACCGCAAGCCGTGGTTCTGTTCGGGTTGTCCGCACAACACCTCGACCCGCGTGCCGGAAGGCTCGCGCGGCATGGCGGGCATCGGCTGCCATTACATGGTGACCTGGATGGGCCGCAACACGCAGGTGTACACGCAGATGGGCGGCGAGGGCGTGCCGTGGCTGGGGCAGGCGCCGTTCACCGAAGAGAAGCACGTGTTCGCCAACCTCGGCGACGGCACCTACTTCCATTCCGGCCTGCTGGCGATCCGCGCGGCGGTGGCGGCCAAGGCGCCGATCACCTATAAGATCCTGTTCAACGACGCGGTGGCCATGACCGGCGGGCAGCCGGTGGACGGCCCCATCAGTGTGCCGATGATCAGCCGTCAGGTGGCGGCCGAAGGCATCGACAAGATCGTGGTGGTGACCGACGAGCCGGAGAAATACCAGGGCATGGCCGGCATGGCGCCGGGCGTGCCGGTGAAACACCGCGACGAGCTGGACGCGGTGATGCGCGAGTTGCGCGAGCACCCCGGCGTGTCGGTGCTGATCTATGACCAGACCTGTGCCACCGAGAAGCGCCGCCGCCGCAAGCGCGGCGCCTATCCCGACCCGGCGCGGCGCGTGGTCATCAACGAGCGCGTGTGCGAAGGCTGCGGCGACTGTTCGCAGAAATCGCACTGCCTGTCGGTGGAACCGCTGGAGACCGAGTTCGGCCGCAAGCGCGCCATCAACCAGTCCAGCTGCAACAAGGACTTCTCCTGTCTAAAGGGCTTCTGCCCCAGCTTCGTCACGGTGGAAGGCGGCAAGCTGCGCAAGCCGCGCGCGCTGGCGCCGGAAGGCGCAATCGACGACGACGTGCCACAACCGGCGCTGCCGGCGCTGGCGCAGGCCTATGGCGTGTTCATTGCCGGCGTCGGCGGCACCGGCGTGGTCACCATCGGCCAGTTGCTGGGCATGGCCGCGCACCTGGAAGGCAAGGGCTGTTCGGTGCTGGACATGGCGGGCCTGGCGCAGAAGGGCGGTGCGGTCTATTCGCACGTGGTGCTGGCGCAGACGCCGGACCACCTGATGAACACGCGCGTGGCGATGGGCGAGGCCGACCTGATGCTGGCCGGCGACCTGGTGGTGGCCACCAGCGCCGACGCCATGGCGCGGCTGCGTCCGGGCCGCTCGCGGGCGCTGCTCAACAGCGACACCGCGCCCACCGCCGCCTTCGTCACCAATCCCGACTGGACGCTGCCGGGCGCCAACCTGACGGCCGACCTGCAGGCCGCCTGCGGCAAGGACAACCTGCACATGGTGGACGCGTCGGCGCTGGCCGTGGGCCTGCTGGGCGACGCCATCTATTCCAACCCGCTGATGATGGGCTACGCCTACCAGAAGGGCTGGCTGCCGCTGTCGCGCGAGTCCTTGCTGCGCGCCATCGAGCTGAACGGCCAGCAGGTGCCCAACAATCTGGCGGCCTTCGCCTGGGGCCGCCGCGCGGCGCATGACCTGGCCGGCGTCACGCGCCTGCTGGCAAGCGGCGGCGCACCCGCGCATCCGGAGGGCATCATCGAGATACGCCGGCCGCGCGTGGTCCAACCCGTGGTGGAACTGAAGAAGCCGGCCGGCGAGCTGGCGCGCCTGGTCGAGTCGCGCCGCGCGTTCCTGACGCAGTACCAGGATGCCGCTTACGCCAAACAGTACACCGACCTGGTGGACAAGGTGGCGCACGCCGAGCACGAGGCCACCGGCACCCAGCGCCTGGCGCTGGCGGTGGCGCGCTACTACTTCAAGCTGCTGGCCTACAAGGACGAGTACGAGGTGGCGCGGCTGTATACGGACGGGGAATTCCTCAAGCGCATCGGCGAGCAGTTCGAGGGCGACTGGAAGCTGCGCTTCCATCTGGCCCCGCCGCTGTTCGCGCGCCGCGGCGCCGACGGCCATCTGGTCAAGAAAGCTTACGGCCCCGGCATGCTGCGGGTGTTCCGCCTGCTGGCGCGCATGAAGCGCCTGCGCGGCACGCGCTTCGATCCGTTCGGTTACACCCACGAGCGCCGCGCCGAGCGCGAGCTGGCGCGCGAGTATCGCGAGACGCTGAGCGCGATCCTGCCCAAGCTCAATCGCGGCAACCTGGATCGCGCGGTCGCCCTGGCCAGCGTGCCGGAGGAGATCCGTGGCTATGGCCATGTGAAGGAAGCGGCGATGGAGAAGGCTGCCGCGCGGCGCGAAGCCCTGCTCAAGGATTTCAGCGCCAGCGTGGTGTCGATCGGGGGCGTACGGGCGGCGTGAGACACGCGGGCCGGCGCCGCTCGAGGCCGTGGCCTTTTATCGCGGCTTGCGCGAAGTTTCCTGCGGCGGCCGGGCGTGCCGTCCAGCCAACGCCGCGCCAGCTTCGGCCGTTGACGCGGGTCAGCCGCCCGCGGTCTCGGGCTTGCGGCGGCGGGTGACGCCGGTGTCGAAGCGCTCGACGCCAGGACGCGAGGCAGGGCGGTCGAAACGCTCCACGCCCGGCCGGGCGGCGGGGCGGTCGAAGCGTTCCACGCCGGGCCGCGCGAAGCGTTCGACCCGCGGCGGGCTCTGGGTCTTGGCCTGCGCGCTTTCGGCGGCGGCCTGTTCGCGCTTGGCGATGATCTCTTCGGCGCGCTGGTGGTGCGGCGCCATCCTGCGCACCATCACGCGGCCGTCGCGCGGGAAATAGTTGATGCGGCGCGCATGCACGTCGCCGAGGTCCTGGGCCTTGACCGGGATGCCTTCGGTGCGCAGGTAGTTCAGCACGAACTGGCCGTTGCGCTCGCCGATGTTCATCTGCTGCATGGCCGACAGCACCGCGCCGCCGCCGAACACCTTGGCTTCGAGGCGGTCGCGCACCGCCCCGGCCTTGAGCAGTTCGTTGATCAGCACTTCCATGGCGAAGGCGCCATAGCGCATGGTGGCCGAGGCGGGCGACTGCATGTCGCCTTCGGGCAGCATGAAGTGGTTCATGCCGCCGACACCGTTGACGGGGTCGTGGATGCAGGCGGCCACGCACGAGCCGAGCACGGTCGAGATCATGATGTCTTCATTGGTGACGTAGTACTCGTTGGGGAGTACCTTCACCGCCTGGGACTGGAACGCGCTATCGAAATAATGGCGCGTCGCGCGGGCTTCAAGACGGGCGACCATGGGGCGGAATCAAGGGCAAGGACAACGGTTGGATCACGAAAGGCGGCGCTCGGCAGGGCGTAAAAGTATCAAAATATGTAGAAAAATGTCGCTTTATTCTTGCATATTTGGCCAGTAATAGGGGGAAAAGCTGTGTAACCGCACCTTTGTTATGTCCCTGAAAAATATGGCGGTTTGCCGGCCGATTCCATCCTAACCAAGGCCGGACGCGTCCGTTCCCCGGATCACGGGGACGAACGGGGGCTATACGTGGCTTTAGGGTGGCATGCCGCGGGGCAGGCAGACGTGGCGGCGCCCCGCGGCCGGGTCAGAAGCGCGTGCTGCGGGTCACGGACCAGCGCGCCGACAGCGCGCCCAGGGCGGCCGAGGCGACGATGGCCGCCAGCAGCACCGGGGCGCCGGGCAAATGCAAGGCGAATTCCGCGCCGTAGCTGCGGGCCAGGCCGAGCAGGGCGTTGTTCAACGGCGACAGCGCGACCGCCGCCACGCCGATGGCCAGCAGCGAGGCGAGGGCGCCGGACAGCGCGCCCAGGTACAGGAAGGGCCGCCGCACGAACGACTCGGTGGCGCCCACCAGCCGCGCCACCGCGATTTCCTCGCGCTGCGACAGGGCTTGCATGCGCACCGTGTTGAATACCGTGGCCAGCACCACCACCGCCACGCAGGCGGCCAGGAAACCCAGCCCGATGCGGGCGAAGCGCAGGATGGCTTCCAGCCGCTGCACCCAGGCGCTGTCCAACTGCACCAGGTCCACCTGGTTCCATTGTTTCCAGGCCTGGGCCAGCTTGTCGGCGCGGCCGGCCAGGTCTTCGCCGTCGGCCAGCGTCACCACCACCGCGTCGGGCAGGGGATTGCCCGGCAGCACGGCCAGCGCCTGCTGCCAGGCGGGGTTGGCGCGCAGGTCGGCCAGGGCGTCGTCGCGGCCGACCACGCGCACCGCGCGCACGTCGTTGGCGTATTCGCCCTGGATGCGCTTGGCGACGTCGGCGGCGGCGCCGGCGGGCGCGTCGACGCGCATGAAGACGGTCACCTCGGGGGTGACCGACATTTGCCGCGCCACCGGCTGCACCGACACCAGGATGGCGCTGCCCAGCAGCGGCAGGGCCAGCGCCAGCGCCATCACCAGCAGGTTGGCGAGCGAGGAGAACGGTTGTTTCACCAACCGGCGCAGGGTTACCAGGAGGGCATAGCGATGCTGCCGCAGCCAGGCGTTCATGCCGGTTCTCCCGCGATGCCGTGGCCGTCGGCGGGGGGCGTGGCGCCGCCGTGCGAATCGGAGAACTTGCCGGGGTCGATGCGCAGGGTACGGGTGGCGTAGCGCGCCATGAGTTCCTGGTCGTGCGAGGCGATCAGCGTGGTGACGCCGACGCGGTTGAAGTCGCGGAACACGTTCATGATGCGCTGCGCGTTGTCGTGATCGAGGTTGGCGGTGGGTTCGTCGGCGATCAGGATGGCGGGGCGGTTGACGATGGCGCGCGCGATCGCCAGGCGCTGCTGTTCGCCGCCGGACAGTTCGATGGGGTTGAGGTCTTCCTTGCCCGACAGGCCGACCTTGTCGAGGGCGGCACGGGCGCGGGCGGCGGCCGAGTCGCGCGGGTGTCCGGTGACCGCCAGCGGCAACATCACGTTTTCAAAGGCGCTGCGGTCGAACAGCAGGTGGGTGTCCTGCAGGATCACGCCAACGGCGCGGCGCAGGTAGGGGCGGGCACGCGCCGGCAGCTTGTCGAGCCGCTGGCCGTTGACCTGGATCGCGCCGCGGCTGGCCGGCTCGAGCCCTCCGATCAGCTTGAGCAGGGTGGACTTGCCGGCGCCGGACGGACCGGACACGAAAACGAACTCGCCCGCGCTTACGCGGAAGTTGATGTCGGCCAGGATATTGCGGCCGCGGCCATACGATTTGAAGACGTGCTGGAATTCGATCATGGCGGCTGTCGGATGAAGCCGCAATAGTAACTCGGGGACAGTAAGCTGGCCTAAATCTGCAACGTGGGCATGGCCGGAAAAAGTGTCCCGATGTGACCGCCATGGATCGGACCGAGTGACCGCCCGGCCACACTTTTCGGACCGAATAAGTGTCCCCGTTTTTGCAGTCAAACCCCGTTTGATTTCAGCCAGTGTCCCTATATTTCAAGGGAATTCCCGGATGCGGAGGCTGCTTTGCGGACGCTACCATCCGCCCCATGCGTAAAGCCCAACCCGGCCTTGCGTTCGGCTTCGCAACACCCCTACGGAGATCACGATGAAAGTACTGAAACTCGCTGCCATTGGCGCTGCCCTGTTCGCTGTATCCGCGGCCGCCAATGCAGGTGCGACCTTCGATAACGTCAAGAAAAAAGGGTTTGTCCAATGCGGCGTTTCGACCGGCATCCCGGGCTTCTCGATCGCGGACAGCAAGGGTGAATACAAGGGCCTGGACGTGGACATGTGCCGCGCCGTGGCCGCCACCATGTTTGGCGATGCCAGCAAGTTCAAGGTCACGCCGCTGAACACGCAGCAGCGCTTCACCGCCCTGCAGTCCGGCGAAGTGGACGTGCTGACCCGCAACACCACCGTCACGCTGACGCGCGACACCACGCTGGGCCTGATCGGCGTGGGCGTGAATTACTACGACAGCCAGGGCGTCATGGTGTCGAAAGACCTGAACGTCAAGAGCGCGAAGGAACTGAACGGCGCCACCATCTGCGTGCAGCCGGGCACCACCACCGAGCTGAACCTGGCCGACTGGTTCCGCAGCCAGAAGATCGAATTCAAGCCGGTCGTGATCGACAAGTACGACGAAATCATCCGCGCCTTCTCGGCCGGCCGCTGCGATGCCTTCACGACCGACAAGTCGCAGTTGGCCTCGACCCGCACCACGCTGGAGAATCCGGACAAGTACGTCATCCTGCCGGAAGACTTCTCCAAGGAGCCGCTGGGCCCGATGGTGCGCCAGGGCGACGAGCAATGGTTCAACGTGGTGCGCTGGTCGCTGAACGCGATGCTGGAGGCCGAGGAATACGGCATCACCTCGAAGAACGTCGACCAGATGCTCAAGAGCACCAATCCCAACATCCAGCGCATCCTGGGCGTGACTCCGGGCATGGGCAAGAACCTGGGCGTGGACGACAAGTGGGCCTATAACATCATCAAGCAGGTCGGCAACTACGGCGAAAGCTTCGAAGCCACGCTGGGCAAGAGCAGCGCGATGAAGCTGGAGCGCGGCCTGAACGCCAGCTACAAGCAAGGTGGCTTGATGTACGGCTGGCCGGTGCGCTAACACACGGCTGCCCGGCATGGCGTCCGCGTGGCGCCATGCCTAGCCCGCCTTCGAGCGGGCGGCAGGAGTGGGCGGCGCGGTCTTTCGGGCCAGCCGCCCGGTGTCCGACTTCTGTAGATTCATTCATGACGACTCCCAATAAAAACGCCCCGATTTCGGCACCTCCCCGGCGTCTGAACTGGAACGATCCCGGCTTGCGCGCCGTGGTCTACCAAGTGATCGCGCTGGCCGCCGTCGCGGCCGCGGTATGGTTCCTGGTTTCAAACACGCTGCACAACCTGTCCGTGCGCAATATCGCCACGGGCTTCGGCTTTCTCGACCGCGAGGCCGGTTTCGCCATCGGCGAGACGCCCATCGCCTACTCTCCCGCCGACACCTACGGGCGCGCCATCCTGGTGGGCCTGCTCAACACCCTGCGCGTGGCCGTGCTCGGGATCGTGCTGGCGACCATCCTGGGCACGCTGATCGGCGTCGGCCGCCTGTCCAAGAATTGGCTGGTGGCCAAGATCTGTTCGGTCTATGTCGAAGTGATGCGCAACGTGCCGCTGCTGCTGCAGTTGTTCTTCTGGTATGCGCTGATCACCGAAAACATGCCGGGCCCGCGCCAGGCCAACAACCCGCTGCCAGGGGTTTTCATCTCGAACCGCGGCCTCAAAGTGCCTGGCCTGGAAGGCTACTCGGTCGACTGGATACTGGGCGGGCTGGGGTTGGCGATCGTCGCCATCCTGTTTCTGGGCCACTGGGCCAGGAAGCGCCAGGAAGCCACCGGCCAGGTGTTCCCGCTGGGCCGCGCCGCGCTCGGCCTGATCATCGTCCTGCCGGTGCTGGGCTGGCTGGTCAGCGGCGCGTCGCTGAAGCTGGACATGCCGGTGCTCAAGGGCTTTAACTTCGCCGGCGGCCTGACGCTGTCGCCGGAGTTCGCGGCACTGCTGGCGGGCCTGGTGATCTACACCTCGGCCTTCATCGCCGAAGTGGTGCGTTCGGGCATCCAGGCGGTCAACAACGGCCAGTGGGAAGCCGCGGGCGCGCTGGGCCTGCGCCGCCCGCTGGTGCTGCGCCTGGTGGTGCTGCCGCAGGCGCTGCGCGTCATCATCCCGCCGATGACCAGCCAGTTCCTCAACCTCACCAAGAACAGCTCGCTGGCCGTGGCCATCGGCTATCCGGACATCGTGTCGGTGGTCAACACCACGCTGAACCAGACCGGGCAGGCCATCGAGGGCATTCTCATCATCATGGGCGCGTACCTCACGGTCAGCCTGTCGATCTCGATCTTCATGAACTGGTACAACAAGCGCATCGCGCTGGTGGAGCGTTGACATGAGCAGCACTACGCATATCCCCAGTGAAGGGCTGCCGCCGCCCAAGACCCATGTCGGCGCGTGGGCGTGGCTGCGCTCGCGCCTGTTTTCCTCGCCGCTGAACATCCTGATCACGGTGCTGCTGGCGTGGTTCCTGTTGATGTCTGTGCCGGCGCTGGTCGAGTGGGCTTTCATCAAGGCCAACTACACCGCCTCCAACGCGCAGGAGTGCCGCGCTTCGGTCGGGGGGGCCTGCTGGGCCTTCATCATCGAGAAGCACCGGCTGATCCTGTTCGGCACCTATCCCTACGACGAGCAATGGCGGCCGCTGATCGCGACCATCATCCTGGTCGCGGTGATCGTGTGCAGCGGCATCCGCCGCTTCTGGAATTGGAAGCTCGCCATCATCTGGACCTTCGGCCTGGTCGCCGTGGCGATTCTGATGTGGGGCGGCGTGCTGGGCCTGACCTACGTCGAGAACGCGCGCTGGGGCGGCCTGCCGCTGACGCTGATCCTGTCGACGTTCGGCATCGCCTTCGCTTTCCCGATCGGCGTGCTGCTGGCGCTGGGCCGGCGCTCGAAGATGCCGGCCATCAAGGCGCTGTGCGTCGTGTACATCGAGCTGATCCGCGGCGTGCCGCTGATCAGCCTGCTGTTCATGTCGTCGGTGATGCTGCCGCTGTTCCTGCCCGAGGGCTTCTCCATCGACAAGCTGCTGCGCGCGCAGATCGCGATCATCATGTTCGCGGCCGCGTACATCGCCGAAACGGTGCGCGGCGGGTTGCAGGCGATCCCCAAGGGCCAGTACGAGGGCGCCGATTCGCTCGGCCTGAACTACTGGCAGCAGATGCGCAAGATCATCCTGCCGCAGGCGCTCAAGATCGTGATCCCGCCGCTGGTCAGCATCTTCATCGCGCTGTTCAAGGACACCTCGCTGGTGGTGATCATCGGCATCTTCGACCTGACGCTGGCGGCCAAGGCGGCCCTGTCCGACGCGGCATGGCGCGGATTCGGGGTGGAGGCGTATCTGTTCATCTCGCTGATCTACTTCGTCTTCTGCTTCTCCATGTCCAAATACAGCCAGGCGCTGGAAAAACGCCTGGCCACGGGCCACGCACGCTAGAACCTTGCCGCGGGTCCGCCCCGGGCGGGCCCGCCACGCGATATTTACGGGAGTACAGGCATGTCTGATGCCATCATTCGAATGCAGGACGTGAACAAGTGGTACGGCCAGTTCCACGTGCTGCGCAACATCAACCTGGACGTGGCGCCGGGTGAGCGCATCGTGGTGTGCGGGCCGTCCGGCTCGGGCAAGTCCACCATGATCCGCTGCATCAATCGGCTCGAAGAGCACCAGAAGGGCCACATCATCGTGGACGGCACGGAGCTCACCAACGACCTCAAGCACATCGAGACCATCCGCAAGGACGTCGGCATGGTGTTCCAGCACTTCAACCTGTTCCCGCACCTGACGGTGCTGGAGAACCTGACGCTGGGCCCGATGTGGGTCTTGAAGAAGCCGCGCGCCGAAGCCGAGGCCACGGCCATGAAGTACCTGGAGCGCGTGCGCATTCCGGACCAGGCCAAGAAATTCCCCGGCCAGCTCTCGGGCGGCCAGCAGCAGCGCGTGGCCATCGCGCGTTCGCTGTGCATGAGCCCCAAGATCATGCTGTTCGATGAGCCGACCTCGGCGCTGGACCCGGAAATGGTCAAGGAAGTGCTGGACGTGATGGTCAATCTGGCCCAGGAAAGCGGCATGACGATGCTGTGCGTGACCCACGAAATGGGCTTCGCGCGCAAGGTCGCCAACCGCGTCATCTTCATGGACCGCGGCGAGATCATCGAGCAGAACAGCCCGGACGAGTTCTTCGACAATCCGCAGAACGAGCGCACCAAGCTGTTCCTGAGCCAGATCCTGCATTGATCGGGCGGCGCTGCCGGCCCGCTCCTGGCCACGAAAACGCCTTCCCCGGAAGGCGTTTTTCATTGCGCCGCGCCGCGCCGGCGGCCCGCGCCGCTTCCGCGCGGGGCGGGCCGGTCAAGCGAATAGGGGCCGCATTCCGTAGTATCCCTTTGTTACGCCGTTCCCCCCGCTGCGGTATGCTACCGACCGCCATCGATGCCAAAAGAGAGGAGCAAACGAGATGAAACCGACCCCCCGCAGCGCCATGCGCCGCGTTTTGCTGGGCGGCGCCGCGGCCCTGGCCGCCACGCTGACCCTGGGCGCGCCCGCGCTGGCCCAGAACACTGATTTCCCCACCAAGCCGCTGCGCTTCGTGGTGCCTTACCCGCCCGGCGGCCCGCTCGACACCATGGCCCGCATGCTGGCCGAGAAGGTGCGCGGCTCGCTCGGCCAGCCGGTAGTGGTGGAAAACCGCTCTGGCGCCGGCGGCAACATCGGCGCCGACCTGGTGGCCAAGGCGCCGGCCGACGGTTACACGCTGGTGATGGGCGCCGTGGCGACCCATGCCATCAACCCCTGGCTGTTCGCCAACCTGCCGTATGACCCGGTCAAGGACTTCGCGCCGGTCACCATCGTGGCCGCGGTGCCGAACGTGCTGGTCATGAACCTCGATTTCGCCAAGAAAAACAAGATCGAGACGCTGGCCGACCTGATCGACTACGCCAAGAAGAACCCGGGCAAGCTGAACTACGGCTCGGGCGGCAATGGCAGCGCCGGCCACCTGTCGGGCGAACTGCTCAAGGCGCGCGCCGGCATCAACGTCGAACACATCCCCTACCAGGGCGCGGCGCCGGCGCAGTTGGCGCTGCTGTCGGGCCAGTCGGACTTCATGTTCGACAACCTGGCGGCCTCGGCGCCGCTGATCAAGGACGGCAAGGTCAAGGCGCTGGCCGTGACCACCGCCAAGCGCTCGTCGCTGTTGGCCGACGTGCCGACGGTGGAAGAGTCGGGCATCAAGGGCTTCGACCTGGGCACCTGGTTCGGCGTGTTCACGACCGGCGGCACGCCCGCGCCGGTGGTGGCCAAGCTGAACAAGGCCTATGCCGAGGCCATGCAGCAGCCCGACGTCAAGCAGCGCCTGCTGCTGATGGGTTCGGAAGCGGCGCCGATGACGCCCGAAGCCTTTGCCGCATTCGTCAAGAGCGAAAAGGCCAAGTACCAGGAGATCGTCAAGATCTCGGGCGCCAGCCTGAACTGAGGGCCGCGTGCCTGGCGCGTTCCGTCTGGAACGCGCCGGTCCGCATGCCGCCCGCCGCGAGTGGGTGATGCATCCGCCGGGGACCGCGCTCGCGGCCCTCGTGCTTCATTCCTGTCCTTCGGTCATCCGCGCGGGGCGGCCAGCAGGCCGTCCACCAGCATTGCCAGCAGCTTGCGGTCGGTGTCCAGGTCGGTGCAGCCGTACTGGTCCGCCTCGCGATTGACCCAGGCGTCATGCGCGCGCCATTGGCCGTCCATCGCGTCCAGCCGCAGCGCATAGATCCAGATGCCGGTCCAGCTACGATGAAAGCGCAGCACGCCGTCATCGAGATAGATGAACCACTTGTCTTCCATCTCTGCGGGGATGCGCCCTTGGCGCAGTCGCGCGTATTGCTCGGCCGTGTAGACGGCGTCGAACGGCAGCCTGGCGCGCTTCTTCGGCGCGGGCAGGTGTTTCCAGGATGCGGCGTGGGCGTCGGGCATGGAAAGGGTTTTAACCGATCCCACGCCCGCCTGGGGGATTCCTACATCTTGCAATCGGCGGCGTGCACGTCGGTGTGGTCGCGGGCGATGACCTTGAGGTTCTTGTAGACCAGCTTGCCATCGGGCCCGGCCTCGATGTGCAGCAGGTACCAATCCTGGACTGGGTGCTGGTTGGGGCCGAACCTGAACTTGCCGCGCACGCTGGGGAAGTCGGCGCGGCGCAGCGCCTCGCGGAATGCGTCGGCCCGGCCGGTGACGTCGCCGTCCACGGCCTTGAGGGCCGAGCCGATCAGGTTGGCGGTGTCGTAGGCCTGCGCCGCGTAGGCAGTGGGCGCGCGGTTGTAGGCCTTGGTGAAGGCCTCGACGAAATGCCTGTTCTGCGGGTTGTCCAGGTCCGCGCTCCACAGCGAACTCAGGTAGAAGCCCTTGCCGGCGGTGCCGGTGGCGGCCAGCATGCGCTCGTCCATCGAGTAGATCGGCGTGATCATCTTGATCTTGTCGGACAGGCCGGAGTTGGCGAACTGCTTGGTCAGGTTGATGCCGGCGCCCCCCGGGTGGAACTGGAAGATGGCGTCCGGGTTGAGCGCGCGGATGCGCGCCAGCTCGACCGAGAAGTCGGCCTGGTCGAGCTTGGTGTAGATTTCCTCGGCGATCTCGCCCTTGTAGGCACGCTTGAAGCCGGCCACGGCATCGCGTCCGGCCTGGTAGTTCGGCGCCATGACGACGACGCGCTTGGCGCCCAGCTCGTTGGCGGCGATGCCGGCGGTGTCGGCGTACGAGTCGTTCTGGAAGGCGGCGGCGAAGTAATTGGGGTTGCAGGCCTTGCCGGCGTAGTTGGAGGGACCGGCGTTCAGGCTCACGTAAAAGCCGCCGGCGTTGAGCACAGTCGGCCCGACGGCCGCCATGACGTTGGAGAAGTTGACCCCGGTGAACAGGCGCACGCCGCCCTGCACCATCTTGTCGGCGATCTGCTTGGCGTTGGCCGGCTTGAGCGCGTCATCCTCCACGCGCACGTTGACCGGCACGCCGCCGAGCTTGCCGCCGCCTTCCTTGACCGCCAGCATGAAGGCGTCGCGCTCGTCCTCGCCGATGTAGCCGGCCGGCGTGGACAGCGTGCCGATGAAGCCGATGTCCACGGGTTTCTGCTGGGCCTGGACGCCGCCGGCGGCCAGTGCCAGCAGTAGCGCGGCGCCGCTGCGGGTGATGCGTGTCGTCATGGTTGTCTCCTCCTGTGCCTGCTTTTCTTATGGCTGGATGGGTCCCGCGAGACAGTTCTCCACCTTCCAGCCGTAGAGCCACTGCAACGCGTCGTAGAACTGGGACTGGCCGCGGCCGGTCCACAGCATGTTGCGCACGGTGCGTTCGACGCCGCGCGCGTGATAGAGCCGGCCCATCTCGCGGGTCGACCAGACCACGCGCGCGCTGCGCGGGATGCGCACCGATTCGTACAGGCGGAAGGCGGCCTCCAGGTCGTGGTCGCAGCGCTTGACGGCCTGGCCCAGCGTCACCGCGTCTTCCAGCGCCATGCAGGCGCCCTGGGCCATGTATTGGGTCATGGGGTGGGCGGCATCGCCCAGGATCGTCATGCGTCCCTGGCCCCACTGTTCGACCGGCTCGCGGTCGGCGGTGGCCCAGCGCTTCCACGACGTGGGGCGGTCCAGCATCTGGTGCGGGCGCGGGTGGATGCCCTGGAAGTACGACAGCACTTCCTCCTTGCTGCCTTCGCGCACGCCCCATTGCTCCTGTTCGCGGCTGTGGAAGGTCACCACCAGGTTGTATTGCTGGCCGCCGCGCAGCGGGTAGTGCACCAGGTGGCAGTGCGGGCCGGCCCACAGCACCGGCGCGTTGATGCGCAGTTCCTCGGGCATGTTGTCGCGCTCGACCACGGCGCGGTAGACCACGTGGCCGGTCACGCGCGGCGGATCGCCGATCAGGTGTTCGCGGATCACGGACTTGACGCCGTCGGCGCCCACCACGGCGTCGGCGTCATAACGGTTGCCGTTGGTGTCGGTCACCACCACGCGCTTGCCGTCCTGTGCCACCTGGGCGATCTGGGTCGAGGTGTGGAAGCGGATCAGCGGATCCTGCCGCACGGCCTCCAGGATGGACAGGTGGATGTCGGCGCGGTGGATCACGGCGTAGGGGCCGCCGAAGCGTTCGCGGAAGGCGTCGCCGGTGTCGATGCGCACCACCTCGCGTGCGTCGACGGCGTCCATCATGATGATGTGGTCGGTGAAGACCGCGCGCTGGCGCGCCGTGGCGCCCACGCCCAGCGCGTCGAGCGCGGCGAAGGCGTTGGGGCCGAGCTGGATGCCGGCGCCGATCTCGCCGATGTGCGCGGCCTGTTCCAGCAGTTGCACCGCGATGCCCTGGCGCGTCAGTGCCAGCGCCGCGGCCAGGCCGCCGATGCCGCCGCCGACGACGATGACGGAGCGGGGCGCGGAATTGCTCGGGGGAGTTGCGTTCATTGCGGGATTCCTTGCGTGTTCATTCCTGGCGGCCGAGGAAGGCGCCTTGCCGCTCCAGTTGCGCCTGCAATGCCGCCACCGGCACCGCCGCGGGCGCGATGTCGCCGCGCAGTGCCATCGCGGCGGCGGTGCCGGCGGCCTCGCCCATCACGAAACAACTGCCGCTGACGCGCGCGGCCGACTGGCCCTCGTGCGTCATCGAGGCGCAGCGGCCGGCCACCAGTACGTTGGCGGCGACGCCGGGACCGTGGCGCGGCACCATCATGCGGAACGGTAGCTGGTTGTAGCCGCGCGATTCGGGGATCGGCGGCCACAGCCATTGCACGTCGCCGGCGGTGTGCATTTCCAGCGGCCAGCCATTGACGCCGATGCTGTCCTCGAAGTCGGCGCAGCCCAGCACGTCCTCCTTGGTCAGCACCGCCTCGCCGACGATGCGGCGGGTCTCGCGGATGCCCAACTGCGGCGCGATGTCGAGCACGTAGGCGTTCTCGAAGCCCGGCACCCTGGCGCGCAGGAACTTCAGGTATTCGGTGATCTGGCGGCGGCCTTCCAGCTCGCCGGCCGATAGCGAGGCGGCGTCGGTGCCGTCCGCCGCGCTGCCGTCGGCGTTGGCCAATTGCGTCACGTTGACGCGCCACTCGTAGTCGTGCTTTTGCGGCCGCACGATGGCGCCGCGCCGCGGGAAGGTGAATTCGCCGCTGGCGGCGGCCTGGTCCATCAGTTGCGGGATGGTCTTCCAGGCCTCCTGGGCGCGGGCGCCGTCGACATTGCCGACCTTGAACATCAGCGTGGGGTAGAGCATGTGGCCGCGCGCGTCGCCTTTCTCGAACGGCAGGCCGCCCCATTGCGCGATGTCGGCGTCGCCAGAGCAGTCGATGAAGACCTTGGCGCGCACCGCGCAGCGGCCCGACTTGGTCTCCAGGAACAGCGCGTCGACATCGCCGGCGGCGTCGCGCGCAAGGCCGGTGGCCAGCGCGTGGAACAGGATGCGCGCGCCGCTGTCCTGCACCATGCCGTCGGCCGCGCACTTGAAGGCCGAGATGTCATAGGCCTGGGCGTGGATCTTGCCCAGGATCAGGTGCGGATCGTTCAGGCCGTCCAGCGCGCGCATGCGGTCCAGCAGCTCGTCCGTCATGCCGTGCACCACCTGGCGGATGGCGCCGCGCACGTTGGCGTGCAGGCCGCAGAAGTTGGAGACGCCCGCCGCCGTGCCCATGCCGCCGAGAAAACCATAGCGTTCCACCAGCAGCACGCTGGCGCCGTTGCGGGCGGCGCTGGCGGCCGCCAGGATGCCGGCGGGGCCGCCGCCCAGCACGACGACGTCGTATTCGCCGTAGAGCGGCACCTGGCGGGCGGGTTCGGTGAGGGTCATGCCTGTCTCCTTGCTTGTCCTGCTTGACTGCGTCTGGTGTTGCGGAATGCCGGGCCGGGCGGCCCATGGGAACAGGCCTGTTCAGGCCTGCCCGCCGGTTCGTTTACTGGCCTTTGATGCCGAGTTTGGTGATCAGCGGCTCCCAGCGCTTGAGTTCGTCGTCCATATAGGCGCGGAACTCGGCCGGGGTGCTGCCCACGGGGTCCATGAACTGGGCCTGCAGGCGCTTGATCACTTCAGGGTCGCGGATCGCCTGGATCAGCGCGTCCGACAGCTTCTTCTGGATGTCGGCGGGCACCTTGGACGAGATCACGAACCCGATCCAGGCCGAGCCCTCGATCCCTGGCACGCCAACCTCGGCCAGCGTGGGAATGTCGGGCAGCAGCGCCGAGCGCTTGGACGAAGTCACCGCCAGCGCCTTGAGGCGGCCGTCCTTGACCATGCTCATGACGGCGATCGGCGGCAGCGCGGCGAACTGCGTGTCGCCCGACAGCAGCGAGGTCAGCGCCGCCGGCGACGAGGGATAAGGCACATGCGTGGCGCGCGCGCCGATCTGTTGCAGCATCAGCTCCACCGCCAGGTGCGAGACGGTGCCGGCCCCGGGGGACGGGAAGTTGTACTTGTCGGGGTTCTTCTTGAGCGCATCGAGCAATTGGCCGATATTGCCGATGCCGGCGCTGGCGGGCACAACCAGCACGTTCGGCTGGTGCACCGCCAGCGTCAGCGGCGCCAGGTCGGTGGCTGGCGCATACGGTAGCTTGTCGAACAGCAGTGTGTTGTTCACCAGCGGGCCGGTGATCGAGACGCCGAAGGTGTAGCCGTCGGGCTTGGCGTTGGCGATGGCGAAGGTGCCGATGTTGCCGCTGGCGCCCGGCTTGTTTTCCACCACGATGGTCTGGCCGAGAATGGCGCCGGCCTTCTCGCCGACGATGCGCGCGACCTGGTCGGGGCTGGAGCCCGGTCCGAACGGCACCAGCGCCTTGAGCGGTTGCGAGGGCCAGGTGTCGGCGGCCCGCGCCGCGCCCAGCGGCGCCAGCGCGATCAGGCCCAGCGCCAGCGCGCGCGCCGCGGCAGCGCGTGCCCGCGCCAGGGTTGAGGATTCATGCATGCTTGTCTCCCGCGATCTTCATGTTGTTGAAATAGGTCTGTTCATTGGCGATGAAGGCCGCCACCATGGCGCGGTAGGCCGCGTCCACCACCTGGTCCAGGTTCTCGAAGCCCGGGTTGTGGCGTTCGGCCAGGCGCCGCACTTTCTCGAACACCTCGGCCTGGCGCGCCGGGGCGCTGACCTGGAAGGCGTCGCGCTTGAAGCGCGCGGCGTCCTTGACGTACATGGCGCGTTCGGCCATCAGGCGCACGATCTCGTCGTCGAGCCGGTCGATGTTGGCGCGCACCTCGGCCAGGTTGGCGCATAGCGGGCGGTAGGCCGGGTCGGTGTATTCGCGCAGCGGCGTGCCGAGGGTGTCGGGCTCCTGGCCCGGGGAAGCTTGCGTGGTCACTTGATGTAGTCCGGTTGGTTGCCGGGCGCGGCCTGCTGGAACGCCGGTTGCGCGAGGCAGTGTTCATAGGCGCCGACCAGGCGCGGATAGGCCGACAGGTCGCAGCCCATGCGCCGGGCATTGGCCACCTGCGGCACCAGGCAGCAGTCGGCCAGCGTCGGCGCGTCGCCGAAGCAATAGGCGCCGTGGCCGTGGCGCGCCACCAGTGCCTCGACCGCGGTCAGGCCTTCGCGGATCCAGTGGTGATACCAGGCATTCTTCTGCGCGTCGGTGGCGCCCAGCTCTTCCTGCAGGTAGCGCAGGATGCGCATGTTGTTGACCGGATGGATGTCGCAGGCGATGGCGTTGGAGAGCTCCAGGACGCGGGCGCGTTCTTGCGGCGCGGCCGGGATCAGGCGCGGCTCGGGATGGGTGGCGTCCAGGTAGTCGATGATGGCGAGCGATTGCGACAGTTGGAAATCGCCGTCGGTCAGCAGCGGCACGCCGGCCGACGGGTTCTGCGCCACGTAGCCGGCGGCGCGTTGTTCCTGCTGGCGCAGGTTGACCGGCACGATGTCGAACGGCAGGCCCTTGAGCGCCAGCGCGATGCGCACGCGGTACGAGGTGGAACTGTTGAAAAAGCTGTGCAGTTGCATGAGCGGGCTTCCTCAGGCGATCTGCACGCTCAGCGTGCCCAGGCCGTCGACGCCGCCGACCAGCTTGTCGCCGCGCGTCACGGGGCCCACGCCTTCGGGCGTGCCGGTGTAGATCAGGTCGCCGGCTTCCAGGCGGAAGTAGCGCGACAGGTAGGCGATGGTCTCGGCCACCGACCAGATCAGCTTGCCGGTGTCGCTGCGCTGCTTGTCGGCGCCGTTGACCTGCAGCCAGATGCCGGCGCGGTGGATGTCGCCGGCCCGCGCGGCGGGCACCAGCGGGCCGATCGGCGCGCTCTGGTCGAAGGCCTTGCCCAGTTCCCACGGGCGGCCGGCTTCGCGCATCTTCATCTGCAGGTCGCGGCGCGTCATGTCCAGTCCGACGGCGTAGCCCCACACGTGTTCCAGCGCGGATTCGACCGCGATGTTGGCGCCGCCCTTGCCGATGGCCGCGACCAGTTCGATTTCATAGTGGAAGTTGGCGGTCTCGGACGGATAGGGCAGCGTCAGCGTGGCGTCCGGCGCCACCGGCACCACGGCGTCGGCCGGTTTGCAGAAGAAGAATGGCGGCTCGCGGTCGGGATCGAAGCCCATCTCGCGGGCGTGGGCGGCGTAGTTGCGGCCGACGCAATAGACGCGGCGCACGGGGAAGCGGTCCTGGCTGCCGGCGACGGGCACGGCGACGGGGTCGGCGGGAGCAAACACGTAAGACATGAATCAACCTTTGAAGGCGGAACGGAAAGAGGGATGGCGGGCGCGGCGGCCCGCCCGCGTCAGGCGATGCGCTCTTCGCGCCACAGGCCCAGCGCGTCCTGCACCGGGCGGTCGGAATAGCTGAACAGCGTGGCGTCTTCCAGCGCCGCCAACTGCACCGGTTGCCACGACGGCGCCACGAACACGTCGCGCGGGCCGAAATGGAATTCGGCGTCGCCGATGCGGGCGATGCCGCGGCCTTCCACCACGCTGTAGACGGTGGAGTCGGTGCTGCGATAGGCCTTGCCCTGGAAGCCGGCCGGCAGCAGTTGCATGAAGGTGGCCATGGTGGGCATGGGGTAGCCGCCCGTGGCCGGATTCAGGTAGCGCAGCTTGACGCCGTCCCAGGGGTCTAGCTCGCCGTGGCGGTAGAGCGCGTCGAGCGCCTCGCGGCTGCGCTCGTAGGGGTAATTGAAGATCGGCGAGGTGCCGCCGGCGGCGCGGTGGCGCACCGGCGCCATGTTGTGGCCGTAGCGCGCCATGCTGTCGCCTTCCGGCCGCGTGACCGGCTGGGTGGCGGACGGATAGTTCTCGGCGAAGCCGGCATCCAGGAAGCGCAGCAGCGGGATGTCCAGGCCGTCGAGCCAGACCACCGGCTCGCCGCCGTCGACCGTCTCGGCGTTGCCGTGGTCGTGCCAGGTCCAGGACGGTGTGATGATGAAGTCGCCCGGATGCATGGTGGTGCGCTCGCCGTTGACGGCGGTGTAGGCGCCGCGGCCTTCGACGATGAAGCGCAGCGCCGACTGGGTGTGGCGGTGGCTGGGCGCGATCTCGCCCGGCAGGATGAGTTGCAGGCCGGCATACAGGCTCTGCGTGATGCTGGCCTGGCCGGGCAGGCCCGGGTTCTCCAGGATCAGTACGCGCCGCACGGCTTCCTCGGCGGTGATGAGCGAGCCCGAGGCCAGCACGTCGTCGCGCACCTCGTCGTATTTCCAGATGGCGGGCAGGCAGCGCGGCGCGGGCTGGCGCGGCACCAGGTTGTGCAGCGACTCCCACAGGGGGGCCATGTGCTTCTGGGCGATGCGGGCGTAATAGGCGGCGCGATCCGCGCCGGGGGGGTGACCGTCGGGCATGCTTGTCTCCTGGGGCCGGCGTCGGGGCCGGCTTCTGTCGGGCCGTCGCGGCGGGCGTGACGGGCCTGATATGGAGACGATTATGCGTAACGAGCTATGTGTTTTGAAATGAAATTATCTTATTATCCATACCAATAACAATATGGATAAGAGACAAAAGGGGGCTCCATGGACTGGACTCACCGGTTGCGCCTGCGCAATCTGAAAATGCTGCTCAGCCTGGCCCAGACCCGCAACATCAGCCACTCGGCCGCGATGCTCAACACCACCCAGCCGGGCTTGTCGAAATGGCTGAAGGATCTGGAAGACGACATCGGCCTGCCGCTGTTCGAGCGCCATGCGCGCGGCCTGCGGCCGACGCCGCACGGCGACGTGCTGATCGCGCACGCGCAGCGGGTCGAGGCGCAACTTGACCGCGCCAGCGCCGACATGGCCGCCTTGCGCGAGGGCGGCGGCGGACGGGTGGTGATCGGCGCGTCCGGCGCGTCGGCGTCGGACACCGTGCCGCTGGCGGTGATGAAGCTGCTCGAACGCATGCCGCAGGCCCGCGTGAAGCTGGTGGAGGGCACCACCGACCGCCTGCTGGCGCAACTGGCGCAGGGCGACCTGGACATCGTGGTGGGCCGCTCGGCGCCCGAACACCATGACCCGGCTATCCGCTTCGAGGCCCTGTACCTGGAGCCGATCCACCTGGTGGCGCGGCCGCGCCATCCGCTGTTCGCGCTGGAGCAGCCGGGCTGGCCCGAGCTGCTGTCGTACCGCTGGATCCTGTGGCCCAAGGGCACGCCGATCCGCAACGCGGTCGACGCCGCGCTGGCCGCGGCCGGCCAGGCGCCGCCGGCCGATCACGTTGAATCCAATTCGGTCACCATCAACCTCACCCTGATCAACAACAGCGACATGATCGGCGTGGCTTCGCACCGCGCCGCGCTGCGCTTCACGCAGATGAAGGCGATGCGCATCATTCCGGTGCGGCTGTCCGGCTTCGGCTCGGTGGCCATGTATTGGCGCGAGGACGCCTTCCGGCCGACCGCCGTGCAGGAGGCCATGGCCGCGCTGCGCAAGACCGTGGCCGAGCACGCCCCGGGCGTGACGAGGCTGTGATGGCGCCGTCCGGCCCCGGGCTGAATGCGCTGATCGCGCAATGCCGCCGGCTGGAGGCGGCGCTGCGCGCCGAGGCGGACGCGCCGGACGCGTCAGCGGCCATGCACCGCTTCGTCGCCGAGATGGACGCGCGCGCCGCGCCGCCAGGGCTGTGGTCGCCGCTGGCGCTGGCGGTGCTGACCATGGTCGGCGGCATTGGCGTGGGTATCGGCCTGTTGAGCCTGCTGCTGCGGCCGGCGGGGCCGGCGCTGGCAGCCTTCGCGCTGGTGCTGGCCTGCGCCGTCACGGCCCTGGCGCTGGCGATTGGCGTGGTGGCGTTCATGGGCGGCTACAGCCTCGGGCTGGTGCTGCTCAAGCGCACCGCGCTGACATTGGCGGCGGCGGGCGTGCTGGGCCTGATCGCCTGGTCGCAGGGCGACATGCGCGCGGTCGGCCCGGTGGTCGCGCTGCTGGGCGGCGCCGGCGCGTGGCTGCTGATGAACAGCAATGCGTTCTATGTGTTCGCCGGCTATCGCGTGGCGCTGCGGGTGATGCAGGCGCAGGCGCGGCGGCGGTAAGCGGCCGGTTGCGCCAGCGTGATTGGCGGCGGGGGCGAGGCCCGAGGCCATGGAGGCCTCGCGGCGATCCGCGCGGAGGCGGCCGGCGCGTGTCGGCGGCGCGCCGGGCGGCATCCGTTCACTGCGCGGTGTTGGACCAGCCCTTGGACAGTTCCACCGCCTGGCGCCAGCGCCGCATGCGGGCTTCGCGCACCGACTGCGGCCAGGTTGGTTCGAAGGTGCGCTCGGCCTGCCACTTGGAGGCGAATTCATCCTGGCCCGACCAGAAGCCGACCGCCAGGCCGGCAAGGCCGGCCGCGCCCAGCGCGGTCGATTCGGGCACCCGCGGGCGCACCACCGGCACGCCCAGCAGGTCGGCCTGCATCTGCATCAGCAGGTCGTTGCGGGCGGCGCCGCCGTCCACCCGCAGCTCGGTCAGCGCGATGCCGCTGTCGCCGTTCATGCAGGTCAGCAGTTCGGCGCTCTGCAGCGCGATGGATTCGAGCGTGGCGCGGGCGATGTGGGCGCGGGTGGTGCCGCGCGTCAGGCCGACCAACGTGCCGCGGGCGTAGGGGTCCCAGTGCGGCGCGCCCAGGCCGGCGAAGGCCGGCACCATGAAGACGTCGTCGGTGTCGGCCACGCTGGCGGCCAGCGATTCGATTTCCTCGGAGCGCTGGATGATGCCCAGGCCGTCGCGTAGCCATTGCACCGCGGCGCCGGCCACGAACACGCCGCCTTCCAGCATGTAGGCCGGGCGCCAGCCGTCCTGGCCCGCGACCGGCAGGCCCCAGCCGACGGTGGACAGCAGGTGGTTGCGCGACTGCACCGGCTTGTCGCCCACGTTCATCAGCATGAAGCAGCCGGTGCCATAGGTGTTCTTGGCCATGCCGGGCGCAAAGCAGGCCTGGCCGAAGGTGGCGGCCTGCTGGTCGCCGGCCACGCCGGCGATGGGAATCGAGCCGCCCAGCCACTCGGGCAGGGACTCGCCCACCACCGCGCTGCTGGGCGCGATCGACGGCAGCACGCTGCGCGGGATGTTCAGCAGCGCCAGGATTTCGTCGTTCCAGTCCTGCGTGTGCAGGTCGAACAGCATGGTGCGCGAGGCGTTGCTGGGGTCGGTGCTGTGCACCGCGCCGCCGGTCAACTGCCAGATCAGCCAGGTGTCGACGGTGCCGAAGGCCAGTTCGCCGCGCTCGGCCTTCTGGCGCGCGCCGGGCACGTGATCCAGCAGCCAGGCCAGCTTGGTGCCCGAGAAATAGGCGTCCAGCACCAGCCCGGTGCGCGACTGCAGGAAATCGGCGTGGCCGTCCTGGCGCAACTGGTCGCACATCGGCGCGGTGCGCCGATCCTGCCAGACGATGGCGCGGGCCAGCGGGCGGCCGCTGGCGCGGTCCCAGATCAGGGTGGTTTCGCGCTGGTTGGTGATGCCGATGGCGGCCACGTCGGCGGCGCTGGCGGCGGCGTTGCGCAGGGCCTCGCGCGCCACGTCCAGCTGGCTGTGCCAGATCTCGCCGGGGTCATGCTCGACCCAGCCCGGCCGCGGATAGTGCTGGCGGAATTCACGTTGGCCGATGCCGCGCACCACGCCATCGCGATCGAACACGATGGCGCGGGAGCTGGTGGTGCCCTGGTCCAGGGCTAGGACAAATTCATTCGTCGTCACTGTTCTTGGCGCCGTTCAGGTGTGCCCCGGCCAGCGGGTCGAGGCGTCTAAAGGAAAAGACCGAAGCCGCGCACAGCAGGCCAATGACGATGAAGCCGACGATCACGTCGCCCACCACCAGGCTTTCCGCCCCGCGCAGGGTCATGCTGATGTTCAGGGTCACCGCGGCCACGCCCACGCCCAGGCTGATACCCAGTTGCTGTGCCATGGCGGCGAAGCTGCTGGCGCGGCTCATCTTGGCCGGGGGAATGTCGGCATAGGTTAGCGTATTTACGCCCGTGAATTGCAGCGAGCGGAAGAAGCCGCCGATCAGCAGGATGGCGATCATCAGCCAGACTGGCGTGGTGGGCGTGAACGTGGCGCAGACCACGATGAAGGCGCCGGTCAACACCGCGTTCACGGTCAGCACGCGGCGAAAGCCGAAATGCCTGACGATGGGCGTGGCGACGAACTTCATCAGCAGCGCGCCGGCGGCGCTGGCGAAGGTGATCAGGCCGGCCGAGAACGGCGACAGGCCGAAGCCCACCTGCAGCAGCATGGCCAGCAGGAAGGGCGTGGCGCCCACCGCGAAGCGGCACAGGTTGCCGCCCAGCGTCGAGATGGCGAAGGTCGGGATGCGCATCAGCGCCAGGTCGATGATAGGGTGCTCGGTGCGGCGCGCGTGCCAGCCGTAGAGCAGGCCGCAGACGATACCGACCGCGATCAGGCCCAGCAGCAGCGGCAGCGGCATGACGTCGCGGCCGATGGCCTCGAAGCCGCTGACCAGCGTGGCCAGGCACACCGCGCTGAGCAAAAAGCCCAGCCAGTCCAGGCGCGGCGCCGATTCTTCCTTGATCTCGGCCACGTAGCGCAACACCAGGGCAATGCCGAGCACGCCGATGGGGATGTTGATCAGGAAGATCCAGTGCCACGACATGTACGTGACCATGAAGCCGCCCAGCGGCGGCCCGATCACCGGCCCCAGCAGCGCCGGGATCGACAGGAACGACATGGCTTTCAGCAGGTCCTGCTTGGGCACCGTGCGCAGCAGGATGATGCGGCCCACCGGCACCATCATGGCTCCGGCCATGCCCTGCACCACCCGGGCGATGACCAGTTGCGGCAGGTCCTGCGACAGGGCGCAGGCCACCGAACTGAGGGTGAACAGGCCGATGGCGGCGATGAAGACGCGGCGCGCGCCGTAGCGGTCGGCAGCCCAGCCGCTGACCGGCACGAACACCGCCACCGACAGCAGGTAGGAAGTGATGGCCACGTTCAGCCGCACCGGCGTCGATCCCAGGGCCCGCGCCATGGCCGGCAGGGCGGTGGCCACCACCGTGGCGTCCAGCATCTGCATGAACAGCGCACAGCCGACGATGAAGGGAATCATGCGCGCCGCGCGCACCGCGTCCGGAGTGGAGGGAGGAGCGGGATTGGCTGCGGCTGCGGATTCGGCGGACATGGCGGAGGGGGGCGGTGGGACCCGGAAGATTGTAACGCCGGGCCTCGGGCCGGCGTGCAGTAAACTCCGGATATCCGAAACCCACTGAAATTGGTGCCATGGCAACCAACTACGAATCCGAGATCACCAAGTTCCTGAAAGACTACAAGCAGTCGCACCCTGGCACCGAAGAGCGCCAGCGCGAGGGCCGCGCCCGTCTCTGGGACAAGCCGCAGGACCCGGAACTGCTGGAAGGCTTCCGCGCGGCCCGCGTGCCGCAAAAGCCGTACGTGTATCAGGCCGACTGATACCGTTGCGGCAGCCATGGCCCACAACCCCTCCCTCCCGGGCGATGCCCTGGCCGCGCTAGTGGAACCCTCCGTCGACAGCACGCCTGACACCGTCGACAGCGTCGCCTTCGCGCGCCTGTACGGCGAGCCGCTGTTCCAGATGCCGACGGACCTGTACATTCCGCCGGACGCGCTGGAGGTGTTCCTCGAAGCCTTCGAGGGGCCGCTGGACCTGCTGCTGTACCTGATCCGCAAGCAGAACTTCAACGTGCTGGACATCCCCATGGCGGATGTCACGCGGCAGTATCTGTCCTATGTGGAACAGATCCGCATCCACAACCTGGAGCTGGCCGCCGAGTACCTGTTGATGGCGGCCATGCTGATCGAGATCAAGTCGCGCATGCTGCTGCCGGTCAAGAAGACCGACACCGGCGAAGAGCCCGAGGATCCGCGCGCCGAGCTGGTGCGCCGCCTGCTCGAATACGAACAGATGAAGCTGGCCGCGCAGAAGCTCGACGCCTTGCCGCAACTGGGGCGCGACTTCGTCACCAGCCACGCGGTCGCCGACCTGAGCGTCGAGCGCATGCTGCCCGAAGTCAGTGTCGACGACCTGCGCGCGGCGTGGGCCGACATCATGAAGCGGGCCAAGCTCAACCAGCACCATCACATCACCCGCGAACAACTGTCGGTGCGCGACCACATGACGCACATCCTGCGGCGCCTGAACGACGTGCGCTTCATGGAGTTCGGCGACCTGTTCATGGAACGGGTGCGCGAAGGCGCGCCGGCCGCGGTGGTGGTGGTGCACTTCATCGCCATGCTGGAACTGGCGCGCGAATCGCTGCTGGAAATCACCCAGGCCGAGCCCTACGCGCCCATCTACGTGCGCCTGGCCTACACCAGCGTCGCGGCGGTCGCCGCCTGATCCGATTCCCCCCGGGCTGTGCGCCCAACCCCGGAGACCCCCCTTGAAAGTCGTCCACACCATCCAGGAATTGCGCGACCACCTGCGCGGCCAGAACCGCGTGTCGTTCGTGCCCACCATGGGCAACCTGCACGAAGGCCACCTGGCGCTGATGAAACTGGCGCGCCAGCACGGCGACCCGGTGGTCGCCAGCATCTTCGTGAACCGCCTGCAGTTCGGGCCGAACGAGGATTTCGACCAGTACCCGCGCACCCTGGCCGCCGACATCGAGAAGCTCGAGCGCGAACGCGACGTCTACGTGCTGTTCGCGCCCAACGAGCGCGAGATGTATCCCGAACCGCAGAATTACCGCGTGCAGCCGCCCGACGACCTGGGCGACATCCTCGAAGGCGAGTTCCGTCCGGGTTTCTTCGCCGGCGTCAGCACCGTGGTGCTCAAGCTGTTCTCCTGTGTCCAGCCGCGGGTGGCGGTGTTCGGCAAGAAGGACTACCAGCAGCTGATGGTGGTGCGCAACATGTGCCGCCAGTTCCAATTGCCGGTGGAAGTGCTGGCGCACGAGACCGTGCGCGCCGACGACGGCCTGGCGCTGTCCTCGCGCAACCGCTACCTGAGCGATGCCGAGCGCGCCGAGGCGCCGGCCCTGTACGCCGAGTTGCGCCAGTTGGGCCAGCGCCTGGCGGCGGGCGAACGCGATGCCGCCGTGCTCGAGGCCGATGCCACCCGGCACCTGACCGATCGCGGCTGGAAGGTCGACTACATCGCGCTGCGCCGCCAGCGCGACCTCAAGCGTCCGGAAGCCGCCGACCTGCTGGCCGGCGAGCCGGTGGTGGTGCTGGCCGCCGCCAAGCTGGGCGCGACGCGTCTGATCGACAACCTGGAACTGTCCTACACGGCCTGAACCGGTCCGAGACGCATGCGGGCCGGGGCGCAGGCCCCCCGCCGCCCGCCCGCGGTCCCTGCGGCGGGCCGCGTTCGCCAGGCTGCGGCATACCCCCTGGCAAAATTGCCAGCTTACGCGGCCCGCCGTGGCCGGGCAGACTCTCTGCAACCTTTCATTGCAGAGTTGTCCCATGTACGTTCCCCGTCCCGATCTGCCCGCCATCCTCTCCGTGCTGACGCCGCGCGAACGCCAGATCGTCGATTACGTCGTGGCAGGGCGCCCCAACAAGGTCATCGCCATCGACCTGGACATCTCCCTGCGCACCGTCGAGGCCCATCGCGCCCGCATCTTCGCCAAGCTCGAGGTGCGCAACGCCATGGCGCTGGCATGCCGGCTGTGCGGGCGCGGCCAGGCCGGCGCGCCATCAGCGCCTGAGGCGTTGCCCGGCTGCGCGTGGGCCGGGCCGGCGCCGGGGGGCTATGCGGCGCCCTCCGCCACGGTCGCCATGACGATCGCGGACCGTGCCACGGAGCTTGTCAGAAAAGGGCTCTGGAGTAAGTAGGCGCTTACATCGGGCTGCCGGTGGACGTGCCACGAAAGACACAGGGCCTGCCGACGCACTGTCAGGCAGGCCCTGTGGCGGGCGCTTGCGGCCGATGTGTCAGCGACCGGGCCGCCTCAGGGGCACTGGGGCGCCTGGGCCTTGGCCAGTTCGTCGATCGGATCCAGGTCCGGCTGGCGCGTCAGGTTGTAGTTCAGGTTGGGCGTCTGGCCGCCGATGGAGCGCACGCGCAGCACGTTGTTGGCGGCCACCACGAATTCGACCCGCACGTTGCCGCGGGCATCGAGCAGGATGACGCGCGGCGGACGTTCGTCGGTGGCATCCCAGCAGCCTTGTTCGACCACCGGCGCCGCCTGTTTCGGGTCGTTCTCCAGGTAGGCGGTGCGGCCGCGCCAGCGGCCATTGGGCGCCAGTGTCAGGGTGACGCGCTGCGCCGTGCATTGCATGGCGGGCGAGAAGCACGGCAGCGTGCCCATGTAGGTCTGCGGCTGCGGCACCAGGCTGTTGGCGGCAGCGCTTTGCGTGGCGGCCGGCGCCGGTGCCGGCGCGGCGGCATCGGCGCTGGCCCCTTCGGGCACGGGCTGGCCGTCCTCGGTGGTGGCGCCCTGGCTGGCGGCGGCCTGCGACGGGGCTTTTTTCTGGTCGGGCTTGAGCGCGATCTGCACTTGCGAGGGGGCCCGCAGCACGGAACGATAGCCCGCGCCGGAACCCTGGTACTGGGCGTCGGTCACGGTGCTTTCGGCGGGAGGATCGTAATAGCCTTCGGTGCGTTGCTGGGCACAGCCCGCGGCACCCAGCGCCGTGCCCGCTAGCAGCAGCCCCAGGATGCCGAGTTTGCGGGGGCGGGTAAGGAGGTCGACGCGCGCGGTCATGGCAGCTGATCCGTAAATTGAGTCTGTCTCCGATTTTACGCACTTATGCGAAGATTCGATACGTTCTCTCCCACCGTGAAAGGCGCCGCCAGCACTTTATGCACAATTTACGACACGGCTCCGGGCGGCCCGCCCGCCGTCGCGCCGTCCCCGCCGGATGGCGGAACCGCCGCGCCGCATGCCCGGAGCGGCCATGACGCTGTGGCATGTCTTTCCGCTGCCCCTGGCGTGGTTCGTGGCGCTGGCGGCACTGGCCGGCCTGGCGGTCGGCGGCTGGCTGACCCGGGTGACCCATCGCCTGCCGCGCATTATGGAGCGTGAATGGCAGGCGCAATGCCAGGAAGCTGCGGGCCAGGCGCGGCCGCCAGCCGGCTACGGGCTGTGGGCGCCGGCGGCGCATTGTCCGCATTGCGCCGCGCCCGTGGCCGGGTGGCGCCGCCTGCCGTTGGTCGGGTGGGTGGCGCTGCGCGGTCGCTGCGCCGCCTGCCAGGCGCCGATCGGCTGGCGCTATCCCGCCATCGAGGCATTGACCGCCGTGCTGTTCGCCGCCTGCGCCTGGCGCTTTGGCGCCACGCCCATCGCGCTGTGCGCCATGGGGCTTTCGGCGGCGCTGGTGGCGTTGGCCTGGATCGACATGGAATCGACGCTGCTGCCCGATGCCATCACCTTGCCGCTGGCCTGGGCCGGCTTGCTGGTGAACCTGTTCGATGGCTTCACCCCCTTGCCGATGGCTGTAGTGGGCGCGGTCGCCGGCTATCTGTTCCTGTGGGTTATCTTTCATGCATTCCGCCTGCTGACCGGGCGCGAAGGCATGGGTTTTGGCGACTTCAAGCTGCTGGCGGCGCTGGGGGCCTGGTTCGGTGTCGGCGCATTGCCCATGCTGCTGCTGGCCGCCTCGGTGGCGGGCGTGCTGGTGGGAGGCGCCCTGACGCTCAGCGGCCGGGCCCGGCGGGGCCAGGCGCTGCCTTTCGGTCCCTACCTGGCGTTGGCCGGCCTGGCCGTGCTGCTCCTGGGGGGCGAGCGGGGCCTGGGGTGGTTGGTGTGAACGCGCGCAAGGCTCGCGGCGGCGCGCGCCGGATGGCGATGCGAATCGGCCGGAGCCGGGCCGCAGGCGAAGGACGAACATGTTCAAGATCGGTTTGACAGGCGGCATCGGCTCGGGCAAATCGCGCGTGGCCGACATGCTGGGCGAGTGGGGCGCGTCGGTGGTCGATACCGACGAAATCGCGCGCGCGCTGACGGCGGCGGGAGGCAGCGCCATGAGCGCGATCGAACGCGAGTTCGGCCCCGACGCATTGACGCCGGCCGGGGCGCTCGATCGCGACTGGATGCGCGAGCGCGCTTTTGCCGATCCCCAGGTGCGTCTGCGTCTGGAGGCCATCCTGCATCCGGCCATCGGCCGCGAGACCGAGCGCCAGGCCGAGGCCGCGCGCGGCGCCTACCTGGTGTTCGTGGTGCCGTTGCTGGTGGAATCGATTGCGCGCTGGCGCGACCGCATCGATCGCATCTGCGTGGTGGACTGCGATCCGGAAACCCAGGTGGCGCGCGTGCGTGCCCGTAGCGGGCTGACGGACTCTGCCATCCGGCGTATCATGGCGGCACAGGCTGCGCGGGCCAGTCGGCTCGACGTCGCGGACGACGTCATCGACAATGGCGGCGCGACTTCGCCGGCGCAATTGCGTGCGCAGGCGAGAATCCTGCACGACCGCTGGCTTGAACTGGCGGCCACGACGGGCCGGCAAGCCCCGGGCTTGGCCGGCACCCCCGAATAATCCCGGCCCGCGGGCCGGCTTCCGATGGGCCTGATTACAAGCGTGATTGTTTTCGAATATCCCTTTAATGAGCGCATCCGCGCTTACCTGCGGCTTGAATACCTGTTCGACAGGCTGTTCTTCTTTGCCCGCGAGGGGGATTCACGCCTGCACCAGGTTGCCGTCACCTCGTTGTTCGATCTGCTCGACGTGTGCGAGCGCACCGACGTCAAGGGCGCGGTGTTGCAGGACCTCGAACGCCAGCGCGTGGCGCTGGCGGGCCTGCGCGATCATCCCGGGGTGGCGCAGGACGCGCTCGAAGGCATGTTGCGCGAGCTCGAGAAAGTCTCATCGTCCCTCGCCGCGCCCGGCAAGACCGGCCAGTCGCTGCGCGAGAACGAATGGCTCACCAGCCTGCGTGGCCGGCTGGCGGTGCCCGGCGGCGCCACCCAGGTGGACATGCCCTCGTACTATGCCTGGCAGCAAAAGCCCGAGGCCGCGCGCTGCGCCGACCTGCAGGCCTGGCTGGCGCCCTTCGGTCCGCTGTTCGACGGCCTGACCATGGCGCTGCGCCTGTTGCGCGAGTCCGGCCGCAAGTCCGACATCGTGGCCGAGCAGGGCGCGTACCAGCAGATGCTGGGCGGCAAGCAGTACCAGTTGCTGCGGGTGTGGGTGGACCAGTCGCAGGGCGTGTTCCCCGAGATCAGCGCCAACAAGTACATGATCTGGATCCGCTTCTCGACCCAGGACGGCGAGTTCAAGCCCCAGCAGGTGGCCCGCAGCATCCCGTTCCAGATGACCCTCTGCAATTCGTGAGGCGGCCTCCGGGCTTCCCGCATATGGGCTTGCGGCGTCCAGGCGTCCGGCGCCCGCCCCGATCCCGCCCCGATTCCTGTTGCGGCCCATTTCAGCGGCAACAGTCGATGGCTGAAATGGCGGTCGTCTAGGTCACAATACGGCTTTCTCCGTCAGTGCCGGAACCGTCTCCATGTCCGATAGCCGTCCCGTTTCGTCGCCCTCCCGCTGGACCCGCCGCCGCATCCTCGGGCTGGCGGTGCTTTTGCTGGTGGTGGCCGGCATTGCCTGGCTGGCGTTGCGCCCGGCGGCAAAGCCGGGCGGCGCAGGGCCGGGCGGACGTCCCGGCGGCGGACGGCCCAACATGGCCGCCGCCATGGCCAACCTGGCCGTGCCGGTGCGGGTCGCCAGCGCCGTCACACAGGACATCGACATCTTCCTCAAGTCGCTGGGCACGGTCACGGCCTACAACACCGTCACCGTGCGCAGCCGCGTCAGCGGCGAGCTGGTCGACGTGCCGTTCAAGGAAGGCCAACGGGTCAAGGCCGGCGATCTGCTGGCCCAGGTCGATCCGCGCGCCTTCCAGGTGGCCCTGGACCAGGCCCGCGGCACCCAGATGCAGAACCTGGCGCTGCTGGAGAACGCGCGCCGCGACCTGCAGCGCTATCAGGCCCTGTTCAAGCAGGACTCCATCGCCAAGCAGCAGGTCGATACCCAGGCGGCGCTGGTGCGCCAATACGAAGGCACCGTCAAGAGCGATCAGGCCAATGTCGACAATGCCCGCCTGCAACTGGACTACGCCCGCATCACGGCGCCGATCAGCGGCCGCCTCGGCCTGCGCCAGGTCGACCGCGGCAACCTGGTGTCCAGCTCGGACACCAACGGCCTGGTGGTGATCACGCAGACCCAGCCGATCTCGGTGGTGTTCACGCTGCCCGAGACGCAATTGCCGGAAGTGCGCGCCGAACTGGGCCAGGGCCGCACCCTGGCGGTGGAGGCCTATGACCGCGCCGACACCCGCCGCATCGCCTCCGGCACGCTGGAGACGCTGGACAACCAGATCGACGTCACCACCGGCACCCTCAAGCTCAAGGCCAGGTTCGACAACCAGGACGACGCGCTGTTTCCCAACCAGTTCGTCAACGTGCGCCTGCACGTGTTGACGCGCAAGGGCGTGACCGCGATCCCGACGGCGGCGGTGCAGCAGGGCTCGGCCGGCGCCTTCGTGTTCCTGGTGCAGCCGGACAATACCGTGCAGGTCAGGCAGGTCAAGCTGGGCGCCATCAACAATGGCATGGTGGCCGTCAACGAAGGCCTGCAGCCGGGCGACCGCGTCGTCACCGAAGGCACCGACCGCCTGCGCGCCGGCGCCAAGGTCGAGGTCGTGGGCGGCGACGAGGTGATCCCCGCCGCCAAGGACAAGTCGCTGGGCGGGGGCGCGCCGGCGGGCACCACGCCCGCCACGCGCTGACCGGGGGGCCGCGCCGTGAGCCCGTCGCGCCTGTTCATCCTGCGGCCGGTGGCCACCACGCTGTCGATGGTGGCGATCCTGATCGCCGGCTTCATCGCCTACCGCCTGCTGCCGGTCTCGGCCCTGCCCGAAGTCGACTACCCCACCATCCAGGTGACCACGCTGTACCCGGGCGCCAGCCCGGACGTGATGACCTCGCTGGTGACCTCGCCGCTGGAGCGGCAGTTCGGCCAGATGCCGGGCCTGAACCAGATGTCGTCGACCAGTTCGGGCGGCGCCTCGGTCATCACCATGCAGTTCAACCTGACGCTGCCGCTGGACGTGGCCGAGCAGCAGGTGCAGGCCGCCATCAACGCGGCGTCCAACCTGCTGCCCAGCGACTTGCCGGTGCCGCCGACCTACAACAAGGTCAACCCGGCCGACGCGGCGGTGCTGACGCTGGCCATCACCTCGCCCACCATGCCCTTGCCGCAGGTGCGCGACCTGGTCGACACGCGGGTGGCGCAGAAGCTGTCGCAGATTCCTGGCGTGGGCCTGGTGAGCGTGGCGGGCGGGCAGCGCCCGGCCGTGCGGGTGCAGGTCAATCCGCAGGCGCTGGCGGCCAACGGCCTGGGGCTGACCGACCTGCGCACCGCCGTGGTGGGCGCCAACGTCAACCAGCCCAAGGGCAACCTGGACGGGCCGCTGCGCTCGACCACCATCAACGCCAATGACCAGCTCAAGTCGCCCACCGACTACAACGACCTGATCATCGCCTACAAGAACAATGCGCCGCTGCGCCTGTCGGACGTGGCGCGCGCGGTCGAGGGCGCCGAGGACACGCGCCAGGCCGCCTGGGCCGGCGACAAGCCGGCCATCCTGCTGAACATCCAGCGCCAGCCCGGCGCCAACGTCATCGACGTGGTCAACCGCATCCAGGCGCTGCTGCCGCAATTGCGCGCCGCGCTGCCGGCCACGCTGGACGTGACGGTGGTGTCGGACCGCACCCAGACCATCCGCGATTCGGTGGCCGACGTGCAGTTCGAGATGCTGCTGGCGGTGGCGCTGGTGGTGATGGTGACCTTCGTGTTCCTGCGCAGCCTGACCGCGACGCTGATTCCCAGCGTGGTGGTGCCGCTGTCGCTGGTGGGCACCTTCGGCATCATGTACCTGGCCGGCTTCTCCATCAACAACCTGACGCTGATGGCGCTGACCATCGCCACCGGCTTCGTGGTGGACGACGCCATCGTCATGATCGAGAACATCGCCCGCCACATCGAAGAGGGCGAGACGCCGCTGCAGGCCGCGCTCAAGGGCGCGCAGCAGATCGGCTTCACGCTGATCTCGCTGACCTTCTCGCTGATCGCGGTGCTGATCCCGCTGCTGTTCATGACCGAGGTGGTGGGGCGGCTGTTCCGCGAATTCGCCATCACGCTGGCGGTGTCGATCCTGATTTCGCTGGTGGTGTCGCTGACGCTGACGCCGATGATGTGCGCGCGCCTCTTGCGCGCCGAGTCCGAGCAGAAGCACGGGCGCTTTCACCAGGTCACCGGCGCTTTCATCGACCGCACCATCGCCGCCTATGACCGCATGCTGCAGAAGGTGCTGCGCCACCAGCCGCTGACGCTGCTGGTGGCGCTGGCCACTTTCGCGCTGACGGTGCTGTTGTACATCCTGGTTCCCAAGGGCTTTTTCCCGCAGCAGGACACCGGGTTGATCCAGGCCATCACGCAGGCGCCGCAGTCGATTTCGTTCACCGCCATGGCCGAGCGCCAGCAGGCGGCGGCGCGGCTGGCGCTGGAAGATCCCGACGTGCAGGCGGTGTCGTCGTTCATCGGCGTGGACGGCAGCAACGCCACTCTCAGCGCCGGCCGCATGCAGATCGCGCTCAAGCCGCAAGCCGAGCGCAGCGGCGACCTGCCGACCGTGATGGCGCGGCTGCAGGAGGCCTTCGGCAAGCAGGACGGCCTGACCGTCTACATGCAGCCGGTGCAGGACCTGACCATCGAGGACCGCGTCAGCCGCACGCAGTACCAGATGACGCTGTCCAATCCGGACCTGAAGGTGCTGAGCGAATGGACGCCCAAGCTGATCGACCGGCTGCGCCAGGTGCCGGGTTTGAAGGACGTGACCGATGACCTGCAGGACGACGGCCTGCAGACCTGGGTCGAGATCGACCGCGATGCGGCCTCGCGCCTCGGGATCACCGCGTCGGTGGTGGACGAGGCGCTGTACGACGCCTTCGGCCAGCGCCTGATCTCGACCATCTTCACCCAATCCAACCAGTACCGCGTGGTGCTGGAAGTACAGCCGCAATTCCAGATGAATCCGGCCTCGCTCGGCCAGATCCACGTGCCGACCTCCTCCGGCGCGCAGGTGCCGCTGTCGTCGATTGCCCGCATCACCGAGGGCAAGACGGTGCTGGCGGTGAACCGGCTGGACCAGTTTCCGATGGTCACCGTGTCGTTCAACCTGGCGCGGGGCGCGTCGTTGTCCGACGCCGTCGAGGCGATCACCGCGGCCGAGGCCGAGATCGGCCTGCCGGCCAGCGTCGAGACGCGCTTCCAGGGCGCGGCGCTGGCGTTCCAGAATTCGCTGTCGAGCACGCTGTGGCTGATCCTGGCGGCCATCGTCACCATGTACATCGTGTTGGGTGTGCTGTACGAGAGCTACATCCACCCCATCACCATCCTGTCGACGCTGCCGTCGGCGGGCGTGGGGGCGCTGCTGGCGCTGCTGATCAGCGGCACCGAGCTGGACATGATCGGTATCATCGGCATCATCCTGCTGATCGGCATCGTCAAGAAGAACGCCATCATGATGATCGACTTCGCGCTCGACGCCGAGCGCAAGCGCGGCCTGTCGCCGCGCGCGGCGATCCATGAGGCGGCGCTGTTGCGCTTCCGGCCGATCCTGATGACCACGCTGGCGGCGCTGTTCGGCGCGCTGCCGCTGATGCTGTCCTCGGGCACCGGCGCCGAGCTGCGCCAGCCGCTGGGCCTGGTGATGGTGGGCGGCCTGCTGTTGAGCCAGGTGCTGACGCTGTTCACCACGCCGGTGATCTACCTGATGTTCGACCGCCTGTCGCGGCGCTGGCGCGGCCTGCGCGAAGCGCCTGCCGGAGACGCGCCGTGATCCTGTCGGCGCCCTTTATCGTGCGGCCGGTGGCGACCACGCTGCTGTCGCTGGCGGTGGTGCTGGCGGGCATGCTGTCGTTTTTCCTGCTGCCGGTGGCGCCGCTGCCGCAGATGGACATCCCCACCATTTCGGTGTCGGCGAGCCTGCCGGGCGCCAGCCCCGAGACCATGGCCTCCAGCGTCGCCACGCCGCTGGAGCGCTCGCTGGGCAGCATCGCCGGCGTGACCGAGATGACTTCCAGCAGTACGCAGGGTTCGACCCGCGTGACCCTGCAATTCGATCTGTCGCGCGACATCAATGGCGCCGCGCGCGATGTGCAGGCGGCCATCAACGCGGCCCGTTCGTTGTTGCCGACCAGCCTGCGCAGCAACCCCACTTACCATAAGTTCAATCCTTCGGACGCGCCCATCATGACGCTGGCGATGACGTCCGACACCCTGAGCCAGGGGCAGATGTACGACCTGGCCTCGACCATCGTGGCGCAGAAGCTGTCGCAAGTGGACGGGGTGGGCGAGGTCACCGTGGGCGGCAGTTCGCTGCCGGCGGTGCGGGTGACGGTGCTGCCCGGCGCGCTGGCCAATCGCGGCGTGTCGCTCGACGAGGTGCGCACGGCGCTGTCCAATGCCAACGCCAACCGGCCCAAGGGCGTGCTCGAGAACGACCGGTACCATTGGCAGATCATGGTCAACGACCAGCTCAGCCGCGCCGAACAGTACCGGCCGCTGATCGTGGCCTGGCGCGACGGCGCGCCGGTGCGGGTGTCGGACGTGGCCAAGGTCGAGGACTCGGTCGAAGACCTTTACCAGACCGGCTTCTACAACCAGCGCAACGCGATCCTGATGATCGTGCGGCGCCAGGCCGATGCCAACATCATCGAGACCGTGGACGCGGTGCGCGCGCAACTGCCGGTGCTGCTGGCGCTGATGCCGGCCGACGTGCAACTGACCGTGGCGCAGGACCGCACGCCCAGCATCCGCGCCTCGCTGCACGAGGCCGAGCTGACGCTGATCATCGCGGTGGGCCTGGTGGTGCTGGTGGTGCTGTTGTTCCTGCGGCGCTGGCGCGCGGCCATCATTCCCAGCATCGCGGTGCCGGTGTCGCTGATAGGCACCTTCTGCGTCATGTACCTGTGCGGCTTCACGCTCAATACCATCTCGCTGATGGCGCTGATCGTGGCCACCGGCTTCGTGGTGGACGACGCCATCGTGGTGCTGGAGAACATCATGCGCCACGTCGAGAATGGCATGTCGCCGATGCGCGCGGCGCTGCGCGGCTCGCGCGAGGTGGGCTTCACTGTGCTGTCGATGAGCCTGTCGCTGGTGGCGGTGTTCATCCCGATCCTGCTGATGGGCGGGGTGGCGGGGCGCCTGTTCCGCGAGTTCGCGGTGACGCTGTCGGCTTCCATCATGGTGTCGCTGGTGGTGTCGCTGACGCTGACGCCGATGATGTGCGCGCGCCTGCTCAAGGCCGAACCCCACCAGCCGAAGGCTCCCGGCCGCCTGGCGCGCTGGGCCGAGAGCGGCTTCGACTGGATGCAGGACGGCTACCGCCGCAGCCTGGCCTGGGCGCTGGCGCACAGCCGCCTGATGATGCTGGTGCTGGCGGCGGCCGTGGGCCTGAACGTGTACCTGTACACCGTGGTGCCAAAAGGCTTCTTCCCGCAACAGGACACCGGCCAATTGCTGGGCTTCTTCCGGGTCGACCAGGGCACCTCGTTCCAGGCCACGGTGCCCAAGCTGGAGGCCTTGCGCAAGGTGGTGCTGGCCGATCCGGCGGTGCAGAGCATGACCGGCTACGCCGGCGGCCGTGGCGGCAGCAACAGCAGCTTCATGCAGATCCAGCTCAAGCCGCTGGCGCAGCGCAAGGTGTCGGCCGAAACCGTCATCAACCGCCTGCGGGCGCGATTGCAGAACATGCCTGGCGCGCGCATGTTCCTGGTGGCGCAGCAGGACATCCGTGTCGGCGGCCGCCAGAGCCAGGGCTCGTACGACTACACCCTGATGTCCGGCGACCTGCAGCTATTGCGCACCTGGATGCCCAAGGTGCAGCAGGCGATGGCCAAGATACCCGAGATCACCGACGTCGACACCGATGTCGAGGACAAGGGCCGCGAGATCAACCTGGTGATCGATCGCGATGCCGCGACGCGGCTCGGCGTGAGCATGTCGACCATTTCCGCCGTGCTCAACAATTCCTTCAGCCAGCGCCAGGTGTCGGTGATGTACGGGCCGCTGAACCAGTACCACGTGGTGCTGGGGGTGGATTCGAAGTTCGCCCAGGACATCGAGTCGCTCAAGCAGGTCGAGGTCATCACGTCGAGCGGCGCGCGCGTGCCGATGGCGGCGTTCGCCCGCTTCGAGAACGCCAACGCGCCGCTCAGCGTGCAGCACCAGGGGCTTTTCGTCGCGGACACGGTATCGTTCAGCCTGGCGCCGGGCGTGTCACTGGGCCAGGCCACGGCCGCCATCGATGCCGCGGTGGCGCGCATCGGGCTGCCGTCGGACCAGATCCAGGCCGGTTTCCAGGGTACGGCGGCGGTGCTGCAGCAGACGCTGTCGCAACAGCCGTGGCTGATCCTGGCGGCGCTGGTCACCATGTATATCGTGCTGGGCATCCTGTACGAGAGCTTCGTGCATCCGCTGACGATCCTGTCGACGCTGCCGTCGGCCGGGCTGGGCGCGCTGCTGGCGCTGCTGCTGGTGCGCACCGACTTCACGCTGATCGCGCTGATCGGGGTGTTCCTGCTGATCGGCATCGTCAAGAAGAACGCCATCATGATGGTGGATTTCGCGCTCGACGCCGAGCGCAACCAGCACATGGCCCCCAGGGAAGCGATCTTCCAGGCCTGCCTGACGCGCTTCAGGCCGATCATGATGACGACCATGGCCGCCATCTTCGGCGCGCTGCCGCTGGTCATGGCCACCGGCGCCGGCGTCGAGATGCGCCAGCCGCTGGGCATTACCATCGTGGGCGGACTGGTGCTGAGCCAGATACTGACGCTGTACACCACTCCGGTGGTCTATCTCTACCTTGACCGTTTCCGTCTCTGGGCCGCGCGCGGGCGCGGCCGCCGTGGCGGCGCCGCTTCGATAGAACAACCATGATCCGCAACGCCAAGCCTTTCCCTTCCGCTTTCCTGCCGCGCGCCGGCATCGCGCTGGCGCTGTGCGCGGCGCTGTCCGCCTGCGCCGTCGGTCCCGACTACCAGCGGCCGGCGCTGGACGTCGGCGCCGCCTACAAGGAAGGCCAGGACGAAGTGCCCGGCTGGAAGCGCGCCGAGCCGCGCGACGACGCCGACCGCGGACAATGGTGGCGCGTCTATGACGACGCCACGCTCAACGGGCTGGTGGACAACCTCAATGCCTCCAACCAGACCATCGCCCAGGCCGAGGCCAACTACCGCCAGGCGTTGGGCCTGGTGCGCGGGGCGCGCGCCGGCTTCTTCCCCACAGTGGGCGCCGGCGCGGGGCTGACGCGCTCCGGCAGCGGCGGTGGCAGCGCTTCGTCGTCCTCGTCCGCCGGCGGCAGCACTGTCTCCAACCAATACTCGCTGACCGGCAGCATCAGTTGGGAGCTGGATGTGTGGGGCCGGGTGCGGCGCAGCGTCGAGGCTTCCGAGGCCAGCGCCGCCGCCAGTCTGGCGGACCTGGCCGCGACCCGCCTGAGCGCACAGGCCGCGCTGGTGCAGGCCTATCTGCAACTGCGCGTGCTGGACGAGCAGAAGCGCCTGCTGGACGCCACCGTGGCGGCCTACGAGAAGTCGCTGCAACTTACGCAGAACCGCTACAACGTCGGCGTGGCCGGCCAGGCGGATGTGGCCGTGGCGCGCACCCAGGTCGAAAGCACGCGCGCGCAGTCGATCGACCTGGATTGGCAGCGTGGCCAGTACGAGCACGCCATCGCGGTGCTGATGGGCCAGGCGCCCTCGCATTTCAGCTTGCCGCCCACGCCGTTCTCGCTGCAACTGCCGCGGATCCCGGTGGGTTTGCCCTCCGAGCTGCTGGAGCGCCGTCCCGACGTGGCCGCCGCCGAGCGCCGCGCCGCCGCCGCCAACGCCCAGATTGGCGTGGCGCAGGCGGCCTGGTTCCCCAGCCTGACACTGTCGGCCGACGGCGGCTTTCGCAACGGCCAGTTCGCCGAGCTGCTGACCGCCCCGGCGCGCTTCTGGTCGCTGGGGCCGGCGCTGGCGCTGACGATTTTCGACGGCGGCGCGCGCCAGGCGCAGGTCGAGCAGGCGCGCGCGTCCTATGACGCGCAGGCCGCCGCCTACCGCCAGGCGGCGCTGACCGGGCTGCGCGAGGTGGAGGACTACCTGATCCAGTTGCGCGTGCTGGAAAACGAGCAGACCGTGCAGCGGCGCGCGCTGGAATCGGCGCGCGAATCCCTGCGGCTGATCCAGAACCAGTACAAGGCTGGCCTGGTGGATTACCTGAGCGTGGCGGTGGTGGACGCCACCGCGCTCAGCAACGAGCGCAGCGCGCTCAGCTTGTACGGCAATCGCCTGGTGGCCAGCGTCAACCTGATCGTCGCCCTGGGCGGCGGCTGGGACGGGCTGGCGCCACAGCAGGGCGGGCAGGCCACAGCCGCCAACGGCCAAGCGGCGCCTGGCGGGGACAGCAGCGCTGGACCGGGCTCGCAAGCTCGAGCCCGCCAACCTTAGGGATAACGCCAGATCGCTCCTTCCCCCGATTGACAAGCCAGGAGGGCCGGTTCTTAATGCGAAAAAGTGACCACATGGTCACTTCGGGCGCCAGCCCGTGACGCGCTCCCCGCCCGAGCGGACCGGCCGCGTTGAATCGCGAAGTACCGATGCACCCGATTCCGTTTGATCAATCGAACACTTCTGACGAAGGGGAAAGAGGATGGGCAGGTTTTTTCGTGGCAAGACGGGCGCCGCCATGGCGCTCGCCGGCGGGGTCGCGATGGGGGGCGCCATGGCCGTCCCGGCGGCCGCGGCAAGCTGGCCGGAGCGGCCCATCACCTTGATCGTGCCGTTTCCGCCCGGCGGCACTACCGATATCTTCGCGCGCACCATCGCCGAACATATGCGGCCGGCGCTGGGCCAGTCCATCGTGGTCGAGAACAAGCCCGGCGCGGCCGGAAACCTGGGCGTGGCCGCCGCCACGCGGGCCCGGCCGGACGGCTACACCATCGTGCTTGGCTCGGTTGGCACGCAGAGTGTCAACCAATTCCTCTACAGCAATATCGGCTTCGACCCCGCCACTGACCTGGTGCCGCTGGGCATGATCGCGTCCACGCCCAACGTGATGGCGGTCGCGGCCGGGTCGCCGTGGCGCTCTTTGCAGGAAGTGGTGCGGGCGGTGAAGAAGGCCCCGGGCAAGTATTCCTATGCGTCACCTGGCATCGGTTCGTCTGTGCACCTGACCGGCGCCTATTTCGAATCCATGGCGGGCCTGCAGATGCTGCACGTGCCGTTCAAGGGCTCATCGGCCGCGATTCCCGCCGTGATCGGCGGCCAGGTCGACATCCTGATGGATAACCTGCCCAGCTCGATGGCCGCGCTCAAGGCCGGCGATCGCCTGCGCGGCATCGCGGTGACGTCGGCGGAACGCAGCCCGGCCGCGCCCGACCTACCCACCATGGCGGAGGCGGGGCTGCCCGGTTTCGAAGTGACGGCGTGGTCGGGCCTGTACGCGCCGCGCGGCACGCCGGCGCCGGTGGTGGAAAAACTGATCGCGGCAATGCAGCAGGCGCTGCAATCGCCAGCCCTGAAGCAATCGCTGGCGCAGGGCGGCGCCACGCCCGGCAGTCTGTTCGGCGCCGATCTGGCTGCGTTCGAAGTCAAGGAGCGCGCCAAGTGGGGCAAGCTGATCCAGAGCCGCGGCATCAAGGCGGAGTGAGGCCGCGCAGCCCTGCCTGGCTGCGTGCTTGCCGCAAGGGGCAAGCACGCCCGGTCTTCAGGCCGTCAGGGCGAAGGCCGCAGCGTCGACGGCCGGGCGGTTGCCGCGCATCAAGTCCACCAAGATGCGGGCGCTGCCCGCGGCCAGCGTGAATCCCAGCCCGCCATGGCCGGCGTTGAGCCACAGGTTGCGCCAGGGCGTGGCGCCGATCAGCGGCTTGCCATCGGGACGCGCCGGGCGCAGGCCGGCCCATGCTTGCGGCGCGCCGGCCGCATTCAGGCGCGGGAAGAAGCGCGCCACGTCCGCCTCCAGGCTGGTCGTGCGCCGCGCGTCGATGGCCGCATCGTTCACGCCGATGTCGACCATGCCCGCGACCCGCAGGCGCTGCCCCAGGCGCGCATAGACGACCTTGCGGCCGATGTCGCTGATGCTCGACCGCGGCGCCACACTGTCGGGCGTCAGGGTGTAGGTCAGGCTGTAGCCCTTGAGCGGATAGATGCGCAGATCCAACCCTATGCGACGCGCCAGCGCTTGCGCGCCGATGCCGCCGGCCAGCACATAGTGGTCCGCCCGCAGATCGCCTTCAGGCGTGGCCAGCGCCACGACGCGCCCGTGTTCGGTGCGCAGGGCCGTGACCGACGTGTCGAAGAGGAAGTCCACCGGGTCGGGGGCGGCGCGCAGCAGGCGCTCCAATTCGGTGCACAGCCGCAGGCAGTCGCCGGCGTCCTCGGTCGGCGTGTAGATGGCGCCGGCGATGCTGGCGCCGATGTCGGCCAGCGCCGGCTCCAGGTCGAGGCAGGCCTGGCGGTCCAGGGCGCGCTGCTCGCAGCCGAGCGTGGCCTGGTAGTCCATCTGCGCCAACGCGCGGCTGTAGGCGGCGGGGTCCTGGTACACCAGCAGCTTGCCGCGCGAACTGAAATCGAAGTCGGGCCGTTCGCGTCCCACCAGTTCGTGCACGCACTGGCGGCTGTAGAGCCCCAGCGCCAGCAGTTCGCGGGTGGTGGCGCGGTTGCGGCCCCGGGTGCAGGCCCGCAGGAAGTTCAGGCACCAGCGCCATTGCGCCGGATCCAGCCGCGGCCGCCAGCGCAGCGGCGTGTCGCGGCCCAGCAGCCAGGCGGGCAGCTTGGGCAGCACGGCGGGGTCGGCCAGCGGCGCGACGAAGCTGTAGCTGAGTTGGGCGCCGTTGGCCCGGCTGGTGGCCAGGCCAGGGCCCGGGCCGGCGTCCACCACGCTGACCCGATGGCCCTCGCGGTGCAGGTAATAGGCGGTGGCCATGCCGACCACGCCCGCGCCGATGACGATTGTGTGCATGATGCTCCGGGAACGGGGCGCCGCCCGGAAAGCGGCGCCGGGTGATGGGATTCAGGCGGCCCAGGCGGGCGTCTCGAAGCCGGGCGCGGCACGGTCCGCGCCGCGCAGCAGGCGGCCGGGGCGGGCGCCGGTGGCGGCGCCGCGTTCCTCCACCAACTGGCCGTTGACCAGCACGGCCTGGATGCCGGCGGACGATTGCAGCGGCTCGGCGAAGGTGGCCCGGTCGGCCACCACGGCCGGGTCGAACACCACCACGTCGGCATAGCAGCCGGCGCGCAGCACACCGCGGTCGCGCAGGCCGAACTGGGCCGCCGTCAGGCTCGTCATGCGGCGGATCGCCTCTTCCATGCCGAGCACGCGCATTTCGCGCACGTAGCGTCCCAGCACCCGCGAGAACGCGCCCCACAGGCGCGGATGCGGCCGCTGATCGTGCGGCAGGCCGTCGGAGCCGATCATCACGCTGCCATGGCCGATGACGCGCTTGACGTCGTCCTCGTCCATCGAGAAATAGATGGCGCCGCCGGGCGACAGTTCCTCGGCCAGGCGTTGCGGGTCCTTGCCCTCGCGCGCCGCCAGCTCGCGCAGGTCCACGCCCTGGATCTCGGGCCGCGTCAGCGACCAGGTGACGATGATCTTCTCGCCGGCCGGCACCCGGCGCGGCTCCAGGATGGTGGACGAGGCTGCATAGGGATAGACGTCCATGCCCAGGGGCTGGTCGGCGCGGGCGCGGTCGAACAGCGCCAGCGTTTCGGCGGTGCGGCCATGGTTGTGCTTGCCGGTGACCTTGTGGTGCGACAGGATCGCCGGCACGTCGGCGGCGCGGCCGATCAGGAAGGCCTCTTCCATGGCGTCGCAGACATGGTCGGCCTCGTCGCGCAGGTGGGTGGTGTACAGGCCCTGCCAGGACGACAGCGGTTCGGCCACGCCGATCACCTCCTCGGTGCTGGCGTGCATCGCGGTGGGGTAGTACAGACCGGTGGACAGGCCCGCGGCGCCGGCGGCCATGGCCTGGTCCAGCGCATGCCGCATGGCGGCAATCTCGCGTTTGTCGGCGGGGCGGTCGAGGCGGTCCATGGCCGACACCCGCAGGCTGGAATGGCCCACCAGCGCCAGGCTGTTGACGGCGGCCGGGCTGGCATCGAGTGCGGCAGCGTAGTCCTGCATGCGGGCATACAGTTCGCCCGTGTGCTGCGCCAGCAGGTTCAGGGGCGGCGGCACGGTGTCGCCGGGCGCGAGCACCGGCGCCAGGCTGATGCCGCAGTTGCCGGTGACCACGGTGGTGACCCCCTGGCTGACCTTGGGCCGCATCAGCGGCGAACCGAGCAGGGCGCGGTCGTCGTGGGTATGGCAGTCGATGAAGCCCGGCGCCACCACCTGGCCGCTGGCGTCGATGCGGCGCCGCGCCCGCCAGGCCGAACCGTCGCCGATGGCGGCGATGCGCTCGCCGTCGATCGCCAGGTCGGCGCGCCACGCCGGAGCGCCCAGGCCGTCGGCGATGAGGCCGCCGCTGATGATGAGGTCGTATTCGTGAGGCTCGGATGGCGCGGGCATGGGCGGTCAGGTCTCGGTGTCGGCGGGCGGCCGGCGCTTCTTGCGGCGCGCCTCCAGATTGGCCAGGGATTCTTGGTTGAGCGAGTCGGGGAACCCGTGCTTGACGAGGTGTTCGAGCGCGCCGTTGATGCGGTCCCAGCCTTCCTGCGTGCGCAGCGGCACGCCCAGGAAGTGGCTTTCAGTCTTGGCGCGCAGCATCAGGTACAGCACGCCTGCCAGCATCACGCTGACGACGGCGGGCGTGTCCATGTCATCGGTCAGGCCGTCGATGCGGTCGATGAAGCCACGAGCGGCGCGTTCGCGCCGTTCGGCCAGCGGCGCGGAAACTTCGTTGCGTTCGATCAGTTCCCAGCGCCGCACCTCGCGCAGTGTCTCGTTGCCGGCCAGTGCGTCGAGTTGGGCGCGCAGCATCGACAGCACCAGTTCGCCGGGGCTGCGCTGGCTGGATTCGTCGGCGGCCAGCAGGCCGGGGTTGCGGGTCCAGAAATCCTGTTCCTGCATCCAGGCCAGCATCAGGCCGGGCATGCCGTCGAAGTAGCGGTAGATCAGTTCCTTGCTGACGCCGGCGCGCTTGGCGATGGCGTTGATGCCCACGCCGCCCATGCCGGTTTCCTTGATCTGGTCTTCCAGGGCCTGCAGTATCTGGCGCTCTGTATTCTCACGTCGGGACATGGGCCGTTTCCTTCATGATGACGAGGGAGCGGGCGGGGTCCGGCAGACCGAACACCCGGCCGTCGGCCATGTCCGCAACCAGTTCGCTGACGGTATGGCCGATATGCCTGCCATCTTGCCAGACTTCGCTGCCCAGGTAGATGACGTTGGCGCGCCGTCGGGCGGTGGGCAGCGAGGGATCGGCCTGTTCGATGCGGGTGACGCGCAGCCGGTCGTCCACCAGCACCCGGTCGCGCGGGGCGGCGTTGATCGACACGGGCGCGCGCAGGCTCAGGGCGCGGTAGGCGCCGACGCCGCCGGTCAGCGCGTGCCAGGCCAGGTCGGCCATGGCCTCGGCCAGGGGCGGGCAGGGGAAGATCGAGTTGTGCAGCAGCGCCAGGCGGCAGGCGCCGTTGTCGCGCCAGGCCTGGCCCTGGTCGGGCCGGCGCGCCACGCGGTCGCTGTTGCCCCAGGCCAGTTGGCCCGACGCGGACAGCGCGATCAGGCCGGCGTCGACTTCCGGATGGGCCCGCAGCACCTCGGCCACGGCGTCGGCGGGGGCCTGGCCGGCGGCCAGGCGCCGCAGCACCGCCTGGTTCAGCGGCACGCTATCGGCGCCGGGGCGGTTGGGCAGGCGGTGGCCGGTCACCAGGCCGACGCCGTCGGCGCCGGGCAGGAACTGCGCCAGCGGCTCGGGGCGGTCGGGGCCGCTTTCGATCAGGGCGGCATGGCGCGCCCGCAGCCAATCCGGCGGCAGGTCCAGCGCGGTCACGCCGCCGCGCTGGACGCTCGCGTGCCGGGCGCGGCCCTGTTGGTCCAGCACCGCGAACACGGCAAAGCCGCCGATGGCGCCGTGCCCCAGCAGTTCGGCGCCCAGGGCGGCGGCGCGTACCGCCGCGCCGGCGTTGGGTCCGTAAGCCGCGATGCCGATGGTCATGCGTGCTTCTTCCTAGTCCGTGTTGCTCGTCACGGGATCGACGATATTCAGGTTGGTGATGAAGCGCTGGAACAGCATGGCCAGCGCCAGCGGCGGCAGGGCGGCGAGCATGCTGGCCGCGGCGAACAGCCCCAGGTCGGCGCGAAAGCCCGGCATCAGCGGCGACAGGCCCAGCAGCGCCGCCGACAGCGTCTGCGCCGAGGTGCCGCCGGTCAGCACGATGGCGAAAAGCAGGTCGTTCCAGCCCACCAGGAAGGCGATGATGAAAGCCGCGGCGATGCCGGGCAGCGCCATTGGCAGGGTCACGTGGCGCAGCATCTGCCAGCGGGTGCAGCCGTCCATGCGCGCGGCGTGCTCGATTTCGACCGGCAGCGAAGCGAAATAGCCCATCAACACCCACGACAGCAGCGGGATCACGGCGGTCAGGTAGACGATCCACAGGCCGAACAGGCTGCCGGCCAGGCCGATGGCGGCGAAGAACACGTAATACGGGATCAGCAGCGCGATCGGCGGCAGCGTGCGCGAGGCCAGCAGCACGTACAGCAGCGGTCCCTTGAACGGGAACTCGAAGCGCCCCAGGACGTAGCCGGCCAGCGTGGCGATGGCGGTGCCGGCGGCCGCGGCCGGCAGCGCCACCAGCGCGCTGTTGACGAAGCCGGCCATGATGGCGCGGGTCTGGCCGCCGAAGATGGAATCGGAACTGGACAGGCCCAGCACCCGCAGGTAGTTCTCGAAGGTGTAGCTCCCGGCATGGTGCGCCACGCCCATGATGATGGCCGACTCGTCCATGAACGAGGCCTTCAGCGTCCAGTACAGCGGGAACAGGCACCAGAACGCCACCAGGGCCACGCCCGCGCCCACCACCCAAGGGCGCCAGCCTTCGCCGGCCACGCGGGCCGCGTCATTGCGCATGGTTGACTCCTTGCGGGCGCTTCTTGCGGATCAGCATGAAGTAGGCGGTGGCCAGCAGCAGCGACAGCACCGTCAGCAGGAACGCGGCGGCCGAGGCCAGGCCGTACTTAGAGAACTCGAAGTTGTAGCGGAAGATCAGCAGCGGCAGGATCTGCGTCGACGTGCCCGGCCCGCCGCGCGTCAGCGAGAACAGCAGGTCGAATTGGCGCACGGCCTCCACCGTCATCACCACCAGCACGATCAGCGTGGTGTGCTTCAGGTGCGGCAGCGTGATGTGCCGCAAGCGCGCCAGCGGGCCGGCGCCGTCCACCCGCGCGGCGCGGTACAGGTCGCGCGGGATGGTCTGCAGGGCCGCCAGGTAGAAGAAGCTGCCCAGCGGCGCGACGTGCCAGACAAAGGCCAGCGCCACCCAGAACAGGGCCCAGTCGCTGCTCAGCCACACCGTGCCCGGGCCGGCCAGCCCGAGCGGCGTCAGCAGGCCGGTGAGCGCGCCGAAGCTGGGATTGAGCAGGAACGAGAACACCGTCGCCGTCACCACCTGCGACATGGCCCACGGCAGCAACGCCAGCCCGCGCACCAGGCCGCGCAGCGGCATCTCCTCGTTCAGCACCAGGGCAATGCCCAGCGCCGCCACGAACGAGCCGACCACGCACATCGCCACGAAGCCCAGGCTGCGCCAGATGGCATCGGTGACGGCGCTGTCGGACAGCACTTCGCCATACAGGTCGGCGCCGACGAATTCCTGGGTCCGCAGGATCGCGTTGGTGTCGTGCAGGCTGAGCCAGAACGAATAGCCCAGCGGCACGCCGATGATGAGGGTGTTGAGCGCGTATACCGCGATGATCACCGTCATCGCGAAACCCAGGTCCGACATCTCCTTGCCGCCGCGCGCGGGCAGCGGCAGGGACGCGCGTGGCAGGCTGGCGGCGCTCATGCGCGCGGCTCCTCGCCGCCATGGACCCGCAGGCCGGCGGCGTCGAACAGGTACAGGCGGGCGGCTGGCAGCGCCAGCGCGATCGGCGCGCCGACTTCGTAGCGCCGTTCCGGCGACAGCCGGGCGCGCAGGCGCGGGCCGTCCTCGCCGGCGGTGATGACGTCGACGAACTGGTCCGATCCGACCGGCTCCACCGCCCACACCTGGCCTTGCAGCAGCAGGCCGTCGCCGGCCAGCGGCGCCGGCGCCATGGCTTCGGGGCGGATGCCGATCGCCGCCTCGCTGCCCGCCGGCAGCCCGCGCGCGGCGGCCGCCAGCGCGGCGGGCAGCGGATAGGCGCCACCCGCGGTGCGCAGCGCCGGCGCGCCGTCGCGCGTCTCCAGCGTGCCACGCAGGAAGTTCATGCCGGGGTTGCCGATGAAATCCGCCACTTCCATGGTGGCGGGACGGCGGTAGATGGTGTCCGGGTCGGCGAATTGCAGCAGGTTGCCGCCCGACATGACGGCGATGCGGTCCGCCAGCGTCATGGCCTCGACCTGATCGTGCGTGACGTAGATGAAGGTCGCGTTCAGGCTGCGATGCAGGCGCTTGAGCTCGACCCGCATGTCGGTGCGCAGCTTGGCGTCCAGGCTGGACAGCGGCTCGTCGAACAGGAACAGGTCGGGGTCGCGCACCACCGCGCGGCCGATGGCCACGCGCTGGCGCTGGCCGCCGGACAACTGGTAGGGCTTGCGGTCCAGCATCGATTCGACCCGCAGCAGCGCGGCCGCGCGCTCGACTTTGCCGCGCACTTCGGCGGCCGGCAGCTTCTGCATCCGCAGCGGAAAGCCGATGTTCTCGCGCACCGTCATGTGCGGATACAGCGCGATGCTCTGGAACACCATGGCCACGTTGCGCCGGTGCGGCGGCACCTGGTCCACGCGCCGGTCGTCGATGCGGATCTGGCCGCCGGTGGGCGTGTCCAGGCCGGCGATCATGTTCAGCGTGGTGGTCTTGCCGCAGCCCGACGGCCCCAGCAGCACCACGAATTCGCCGTCGCGGATGTCCAGGTCGAGCGAGCGCACCGCCTGGAAGTGGGTGTATGACTTCTCGATGCCTTGCAGGGAGACGCTGGCCATGTCATCAGCTCCGCTTGAGGATCTTGGCGTACTTCTTGTAGAGGCCGTCCCAGCGCGCGCGCAGCTCGGTGGCCACCTGCGCGGGCGTGCGGTTGCCCTTGATCAGCATGTCCTGCGCGATCATCTCGTGCATGCCGGTGTCCCATTCCTGGTACCAGGGCGCCTTCAGGATGTTGGCGGCCACGGCCTTCTCGCGCCCCTCGAACAGCCATTGGTAGACCTGTTCCCGATGCGCCGGGTACATCCACTTCATGATGGCGGCGCGGCTGTCGGGATCGCGGTAAAGCTCGGGGAAGGGCACTTCCAGGTTGGCCTTGGCGATCCAGTTCTTGTGCGTGGTCAGTTGCCCGGCGCGGTCGCGGTAGCCGAAGTACTTCACCAGCTCCCACAGCGCGGCCTGCTCGGCGTCGCTGCGCTTGCGCGTCGACATGCACAGCAGCGCGTGCCCCACCAGCACGGTGTCGTGGGTGGCGCCGGGCACCACCGGGTTATAGCTGGAGTATTCGGCGATCTGGCTCTTGGCGGGATCGTTGTAGTTGAAGCTGTAGTAATCGATGTTCAGGTGGAAGGCGTGCTGGCCTTTCATCCACGAGCTGGAGGTCTCGGTGCCCGACCACGTCAGCACGGCGCGCTGCACCAGCTCGTCGTCCCACCAGCGCTTCCAGTCGCTCAGCACCTTGGTCAGCGGCGTGTCGGGTCCGAAGGTGGCGCGCAGCTCGCCGTCGACGAAGCGCTCGCCCTCGGCGAAGCATTGCGCGATCAGGGCCCATGGCAGGCCGGTCCAGGCGTTGTACCAGGGCATCAGCATTGGATGCTGCGCCAACCCCTTCTTCTTGATCTCGCGCGCCTGCTTTTCGACCGTGGCCCAGTCCCGCGGGTAGTCGGCGGCGTTGGCGGTGCCGCCGTAGCCCGCTTCGCCCAGGATTTTCTCGTTGCGGAACAGCGCGTAGGGGCCGCCGTTGTAATAGGTCAGGCCGAGGTAGCGGCCGTCGGTGGCCTTGGCGTCCTCGACGATGCCGGGGAACATCTGCTTCTGGATGTCGGCCAGGCCGGGCATGTCGTCGATCGGGCGGATCCAGCCGGCCGCGTACCAGCGCGAGGCCTGGCCGCGCTGGGCGTAGAACATGTCCAGCGGCGCCTTGGCGGCGAGCTGCGTTTCCAGCACGGCGGCGTAGTCGCCGGGGATCGGCGACAGGTTCACCGGCACGCCGCTTTCCTGCGTGAAGCGGGCCGCGCCCTGTTGCACGATCTCGCTGCCCCAGGGCCAGAAAGCGAAGGTCAGCGGCGCGGTCGCCTGTGCCAGCGCCCGCAGGGGCCAGCCGCCGGCCGCCAGCCCGGCCGCGCCGGCCAGGCCTGCGGCGCCGCGCAGGATGAAGTCGCGACGCTGGGCGTCGGCCGGGAACGGGCCGGGTCGGCCATCGGGATGGAGAGGCAGGGGCATGCTGGACTTCCTTGTTGTGGAGACGACGACAAAGAAACGGTGCAGCAAAAGCGGTGCGGCGGGACGGCGGCGCGATGGCGCCAGCGGGCGGGCGCAGGAGTGTGGAACCCGTTGCGTGGCCGCGTGCCCGTCGCGCCGGCAGTCAAAAGTGACCATATGGTCACATCAAGAGCGAAGATAGGACCTGGCCACCTTGCGCGGCAAGGGGGGAGTTTCCCTAGGGCAAAGAAAAACCGGCGCGGCGCGCCGGTCCGGGGGCGGGCGCCGGACCGGCGCCCCTGACCCGACCCGCCGACGTCAGATCAGCCCACGGATGCCGGCGATGCCGTGCGCGCCGTGGCGCAGGGCCTGCGAGACGGTCTGGGTGGATTGCCCGCCGAGCGCGAAGACCGGGATGCCGGCGTCGCGATTGCCTTCGACGAAGCCGTCCCAGCCCAGCGTCGGCGCGCCGGGGTGGCTGGGCGTGTCCAGCACCGGGCCCAGCACGGCGAAGTCCGCGCCCAGTTCGCGCGCGTGCACCACCTGGGCGTTGTCGTGCGCCGAGACGCCGACCAGCGCGCCGGCCGGCAGATCGGGCCGGGCGGTCAGGCGCGCGGCGTCGGCGCCGCGCAGGTGCACGCCGTCGGCCTCGCGCCACCAGGCGGCCGGATGGGCGCTGTTGACCAGCACTTTCGCGCCAGCGGCGTGGCAGCGCTTGACGATCTGCTGCAGCGCCTCGTGCAGCGAGGTCGAGGCCGGGCCGTCGGGCCACTGCGGTTCACGCAGTTGCACCAGCCTGATGCCGCGCGCCAGCGCCGCGTCCAGCCGGCCCAGGAACGCCGACAGGCCGGCGCGCGAGCCGATAGAACTGATGCCATAGGCGGTCGGCAGCTGCAGCCAGCGCAGCGGCGGCAGGGTGGCGGGCAGCAAATCGCCCACCGAGGCGGCGTTGGCTGGGTCGACCCATTCCAGGCGCTGGTTCTCCAGGCTGCGCGGTTCGCCTTCCCAGCCGGTGACATGGCAGAACGCCAGGCGTACCGTGGTGTGGGGGTAGGCGTGCACGTAGGTCACCCAGGGCCGCGACTGCGTCACGCGGATGCCGATCTCTTCCTGCAGTTCGCGCGCCAGCGCCTGCAGCACGGTCTCGCCGGGTTCGAGCTTGCCGCCCGGCAGCTCCCACCAGCCCGACCAGGGCTTGCCTTCGGGGCGTTGCCCCAGCAACAGCAGGCCGTCCGGACGCAGGATCAGGCCGGCGGCGACATCGATGATTTTGTCAGACATGGCGGGCAGCCCAGTCACGGGCGAATTGATAGGCGACGCGGCCAGAGCGCGAACCGCGCTCGATGGTCCATTGCAGCGCTTCGGTGCGCGAGGGTTCGATCTGGTCTTCCGGGCAGCCCAGTTCGCGCAGCCAGTGGTAGACGATGTCGAGGTAGTCGTCCTGCTTGAAGGGATAGAACGACAGCCACAGGCCGAAGCGCTCGGACAGCGAGATCTTTTCCTCGACGGTTTCGCCGGGGTGGATCTCGCCGTCGGGCTGGTGTTTGGCCTGCAGGTTCTCGCTCATGTATTCCGGCATCAGGTGGCGCCGGTTGGAGGTGGCGTAGATCAGCACGTTGTCGCCCGAGGAAGCGACCGAGCCGTCCAGCACCGACTTGAGCGCCTTGTAGCCGGCCTCGCCTTCCTCGAACGACAGGTCGTCGCAGAACACGATGAAGCGTTCGGGGCGCGCGGCCACCAGCTCGACGATGTCGGCCAGGTCGCCCAGGTCGGACTTGTCCACTTCGATCAGGCGCAGGCCGCGGTCGCCGTGGGCGGCCAGCATGGCCTTGACCAGCGAGCTCTTGCCGGTGCCGCGGGCGCCGGTCATGAGCACGTTGTTGGCGGGCTTCTTGTCGATGAACTGCTGTGTGTTGCGCTCGATGATGCCTTTCTGGCGCTCGATGTGCTGCAGGTCTTCGAGTTCGATGCGGGCCACGTGGCGCACGGCGTCGAGCCAGCCGCGCGAGCCGCGCTTGCGCCAGCGGAACGCGTGGGCGTTCCAGTCGATGTCGGGGGGCGCGGGCGGCAGCCAGGCTTCGAGCTGGGCCAGGACGCGCTCGGCGCGCTGGATGAGGGTGGTGAATTCGGTTGCGGTCACGGTGTGATCCTGGAAGAGCGAACGGGCGGGCCCGGCACCGGGCCCGCGTCGCGTTCGCGGGCATCGTCGGAAGAAGAGGGCGCGTATCCCGCTGCAAAGGCGTCGTGGGGGCGCGCGCCGCTCAACGGCTGTCACCTGCCGGGGACCGCGGTGATGCCACGGATTCCCGGGGGCAGTGACCGGCGATGGGTAAGTCGCAGCCACTGGATTTCATTGCTGTCGCCATCCCGCGGCGCCCGGCGTGCAATGCCGCGCCGGCGCACCGCGCCCGGGGTCAGCCGGGCGGATGGCGGGTCTTGATCAGGAACGGTAGTCGGCGTTGATCGACACGTACTCGTGCGAGAAATCGCAGGTGTAGACGGTGTCGCTGACCTGGCCGCGGCCCAGCGCGATGCGCACGGCGATCTCGGCCTGCTTCATCACGCGCTGGCCATCGGCTTCCTGGTAGGCCGGGTTGCGGCCGCCGTCCTTGGCCACCAGCACGTCGTCGAGCCACAGGCGGATGTTCGACACGTCCAGGTCGTCGATGCCGGCGTAGCCGACGGCGGCCAGGATGCGGCCCAGGTTGGGGTCCGAGGCGAAGAAGGCGGTCTTGACCAGCGGCGAGTGGGCCACGGCGTAGGCCACCTTGAGGGCTTCCTCGGTGGTGCCGGCTTCCTCGACGCGGATGGTCATGAACTTGGTGGCGCCTTCGGCGTCGCGCACGATCTTCTGCGCCAGTTCCAGCGCGGCGGCGGTCAGGGCCTCGCGCACGGCGGCGTAGGCGGCGTCGGACTCGGCGTTGACTTCGACGCCCGACTTGCCGGTGGCGACGATGATGAACGAGTCATTGGTGGAGGTGTCGCCGTCAACCGTGATGCGGTTGAACGAGGCGTCGGCGATCTCGACCGCCAGCTTGCGCAAGAGCGGCTGGGCGATGCCGGCGTCGGTGGCCAGGAAGCTCAGCATGGTCGCCATGTTGGGGCGGATCATGCCGGCGCCCTTGCTGATGCCGGTGAAGGTGACGGTCTTGCCGCCGATCTGGACGCGGCGCGACGCGATCTTGGGCAGCGTGTCGGTGGTCATGATGCCGTGCGCGGCGCTGAACCAGTGGTCGGCGCCCAGGTTGGCGATGGCGCCCGGCAGGCCGGCGAACAGGCGGTCCAGCGGCAGCGGCTCCAGGATCACGCCGGTCGAGAACGGCAGCACCTGGGCGGCGGGCACGCCGAGCAGGCGGCCGAGTTCGGCGCAGGTGTCCTGGGCCTTCTTCAGGCCTTCGGCGCCGGTGCCGGCGTTGGCGTTGCCGGTGTTGATGACCAGCGCGCGGATCGGGCCGCCGTCGGCCAGATGGGCCTGGCACACCTGCACCGGCGCGGCGCAGAAGCGGTTGCGGGTGAACACGCCGGCCACGCTGCTGCCTTCGGCCAGGCGGAATACGGTCAGGTCGCGTCGGTTGGCTTTGCGGATGCCGGCCTCGGTGACGCCGATTTCAACGCCGGCAACAGGGAAAATTTCGGACTCGGAGGGGATCTGCAGGTTAACGGCCATGACTTCGTCTCATGAATGAGCAGGACGGAATCGCCGCCAGGGCAAGGCGGCGCGCGGGGGAAAGCTTCGTATTATCCCACTGCTTTGCGACAGGCGGCGGCGGATGCCGGAACGCCGGCCGTCACGGCGCGGTGCGCATGGCGGCCACGTCCAGCACGCCGGCGTCGCGGTTGGAGAGGATGGCGCGCACGGTGCCGTCGGGCGCCTGCAGCACCGACATGCCGGCCGCGATTTCCTTGCCGTCGGCCTGGCGCGCCGAGCGGCCGCGCGAGGGCGAGAACAGCAGGTCGCCGGGCTGCACGCCGGGCACGCGCGGGCCGGCGGTCAGCAGACGGGTGCCGGTGGGGTAGGTGATGCCGCCCAGCGTGCTTTCGCGCCCCAGCAGGCCCTCGAACGACAGCAGGCGGCGCTGCGCGTCCAGGGTCATGTCCACCTTCAGCAGCGGCATGCCGGCCACGGTCAGGGGCTCGCTGCCTTCGGCGCGCAGCAGCCAGCGCGGCGCCGGGCTGGCGGGGTCGGGCGCATTGCCGCGCGCCGCCGCGTCGACCTTGAGCCAGGTGCCGGCAGGCACCGGCTGCTGGTCCAGGGTATTGCCGATGGCCAGGTGGCAACTGGAGAACCGCGGCTGGCCGCCCAGCAGGACGAATTCAACCCGATGGCCGTGGGCGCAGAGCCAGCCGTCCTGGGCCTGGTCGCGGGCGATCTCTGCCGACAGGGTCTCGGCCTGGCGGGCGCTGGCCGAGTAATGGAACAGCCGGGTGGCGCTCACGCCGTGGACACTGGCAGGGTGGCCGTCGGGGAAGGTGGCACGGTCGAACGAAGCGGGATCGCCTGGGCGGGTCAGGCGCAGCGCCGTGCCGGCCGGCATGTCGACGCCGGCCAGCCTTGCCGGCTGGGCCAGCACCATGTTGAAGTCGGTGCCGAGGCGGGCATCGCGCTGGGCCGCCAGCCACAGGCTCAGTTGCTGGTAGGGAAAGAGGCCGCCGACCAGGGCCAGCAGCGCCATCAGGATCGTGCCGCCACGGCGATGGCCGCCCAGCCACTGCCGGGCCCCCTGGCTGGTGGCCAGGACGGCCAGCCAGGTCAGCAGCGTCGACAGGCAGGCCAGCGAGATGGCCATCAGTACGTAGTAATTACCGCCAGGAAGAGATACCGGAATCATGCCGGCAATTATGCGCCAAACTGTTGGCGCTTTTGGGCGGCGGCGGTCAGGCCGGGCGCGCGGCGCGCCGGCGATGGCCGCCAGGGCCGGACCGCGTCAGTCCTTGGGGTTGGCCGAGCGGGTCGCCACCACCTGCAGCTTCAGCTCGCCCAGCGCCTGGAACAGCGCGTTGCGGCTGCCTTCCGGCAGTTCGCCGAACATCGACTTGACCCATGACTCGTGGGCCCGCGCCATTTTGGCGAAGCTCTTGCGGCCCTGCGGCGTCAGCTTGATGAGCGAGCTGCGGCGGTCGGACTCGACCTTGGTGCGCACCACCAGGCCTTCCTTTTCGAGCTGGTCGGTGATGCCGGTGATATTGCCGTTGGTCACCATCATGTGGCGCGACAATTCGCCCATCTTCATGCCCTTGGGCGCGCGCTGCAATTGCGCCATCAGATCGAAGCGCGGCAGGGTGGTGTCGAATTCGTTGCGCAACCGGCTGCGGATCTCGCCTTCGATGAGATTGGCGCAGGTCAGCATGCGCAGCCACAGGCGCAGCGCGTGATGGTCATCGGGAGCGGCGCGGGATTCCAGGTCGGGGGCGTCTGTCATGGTGGGGAAGATTACCGGGAATGCGTGGATGGGTTTGTATTCTTGAGTATCGGGCCGATGTCGGGTAATGTCCGCGCGGGTGGACGCGCCGTGGATCATTGGTAAAAACCCTAGACTTGTTTTGCCGAATACTTTAAACCTAAACTATGAACCACGCCAGTTCCCCCCATGCCGCATCACGGAATCGGCTGCTGCGGGCACCGGTCTGACGGCAGCCTGACCTGGCCGGCGGGCCGGCCATAGAAGTCCTTCGAATCGCAATCCCAGAACAACACCCTCTGCGCGGCTCGCGCACGGAGCACACCACCATGCGTTTCATCACTTCCCTTATCGCCGCTGCCGCCCTGGTTCCGGCACTGGCACATGCCGATCCGGTCAAGGTCGGTATCGCCAATGACATTTCCGGTCCGTTCTCGGCCCTGGGCGCCGAGGCGCGCGACGGCTTCAACCTGGCCATCAAGCAACTGGGCAGCAAGCTGGGGGGCCAGCCCGCCGAATTCCTGCAGACCGACATGGGCGGCAACCCCGACCAGGCCCGCCAACTGGTGACGCGCTACATCCAGCGCGACAAGGTCGATTTCTTCACGGGCCCGATCGGTTCGAACGTGGCCCTGGCCGTCGGCCCCGCCTTGTTCGCCGCCAAAGTGCCGTACCTGTCGAACAACCCCGGCCCCAGCCAGTTCGCCGGCGCGCAGTGCAATCACTATTGGTTCGGCACTTCGTACCAGAACGACGCCTTCCATGAAGCCGCCGGCAAGGTGGCGGCCGACCGCGGTTTCAAGAAGATGTTCATCATGGCGCCGGACTACCCCGCCGGCAAGGACGCGCTGACCGGCTTCAAGCGCGGCTACAAGATCGCCCCGGGCGACGAGGTCTACACCAAGCTGGGCCAGATCGACTATGCCGCCGAGATCGCCCAGATCCGCGCCGCCAAGCCGGACGCGGTCTACATCTTCCTGCCGGGCGGCATGGGCATCAACTTCGTCAAGCAGTTCGTGTCGGCCGGCCTGTCGCAAAGCGTCAAGCTGATCGGCCCCGGGTTCTCGGCCGACGAGGACGTGATCCAGGCCGTGGGCGAGCCCATGCTGGGCATGTACAACACGGCGCAGTGGGCGCATGACCTGGACGTGCCGCAGAACAAGGCCTTCGTCGAGGCCTTCCGCAAGGAATACAACGGCCGCTACCCATCGGTGTATGCCGCCCAGGCCTACGACGTCATCATGGCCATGGACGCCGCCGTCAAGCAGGCTGGCGGCAAGGCCAGCGATCGCGAGGCCGTCATCAAGGCGCTGGCCAAGGCCGACTACCCCTCGGTGCGCGGCAACTTCACCTACGGCAAGAACCACTACCCGATCCAGGCCTACTACCTGCGCGTGGTCGACAAGGACGCCAGCGGCCGCATCACCAACAAGCTGGTCGGCAAGGTTTTCGACAAATACCAGGACGTCTACGTCGGCGACTGCAAGCTATAAAAAGGCGGCGGGACGCGTATAGCGGCCGCGGCTACACGATGCAGCCTGGCCCCGCGGGGTCGCACGGCTCCGGCTCCGCCGGTCCGTCGCGACGCCCCCCTTCGGGGGGGAAGCGCGCAGCGCTCCGGGGGTGGGCCCACCAGGGGATTTATTCATGACGTTCACGCTCATCATCGAGCAATTGCTGAACGGTCTGCAGTTTGGGTTGATGTTGTTTCTGATCGCGGCCGGGCTGACCCTGGTGTTCGGCATCATGGACATCATGAATCTGGCGCACGGCTCGCTCTATATGGCAGGCGCCTATGTCGCCGCCGAAACCATGCAGCGCACGGGGTCCTTCACCGCCGCCGTCCTGGTGGCCGCCGTCGCCACCGGGCTGGTCGGAGTGGCGCTGGAACTGACGCTGATCCGCCGCCTGGCGCTGCGCGACCACCTGGCGCAGGTGCTGGGCACCTACGCCGTCATCCTCATCGCCAATGACCTGGTCAAGATGATATGGGGCCCGGCCCCGGTCATGCTGAACATGCCGGCGCTGCTGTCGGGGCCGGTGCGCCTGCTGCCCGATCTGCTCTATCCCGCCTACCGCCTGATGATCATCGTGTTCGGCGTGGCCTCGGCCGTGGGGCTGTACTGGTTCGTGACGCGCACCCGCGCCGGCGTGCTGGTGCGGGCCGGCGCCTCGAACCGGCAGATGGCCACCCTGATGGGGGTGCGCGTGCCGCTGCTGTTCCTGGGCGTGTTCGTGCTGGGCGCGATGCTGGCCGCCGTGGCCGGCGCGCTGCTCGGCCCGATCACTTCGGTGCAGGTCGGCATGGGCGAGGAAATCCTGATCCTGGTGCTGGTGTGCATCGTCATTGGCGGCATCGGCTCGATCCGCGGCGCCTTCGTCGGCGCGTTGCTGGTGGGCATGGTCGATACGGCCGGCCGCGCCTTCCTGCCGATGCTGCTGCGTCAGGTGTTTTCGCCTGCGGTCGCCTCCAGCGTCGGCCCGACGCTGGCGGCCATCGCCATCTACGTGCTGATGGCGGCAGTCCTGGTGTTCCGGCCTTCCGGCCTGTTTCCGGCGCGAGGCTGATGATGCGGACTTCTTCGATGCTCTGGACCCTGGCCCTGCTGGCCGCGCTGGCGGCGTTTCCGCTGGTGGCGCCGGCGCTGGGCCTGGATTTCTACATTTCCTTCGTGCGCCGCGTGCTGATATATGCGCTGGCCGCCACCAGCCTGAACCTGATCCTGGGCTACGGCGGCATGGTGGCGCTGGGCCACGCGGCCTTCTTCGGCGCCGGCGCCTACGCGGTCGGCATCCTGGCGATGTCGGGGGTGACCTCGGCGCTGGTGTCGTGGCCGGTGGCGATGTTGCTGGCGGCGCTGCTGGCCTGCCTCACGGGCGCGGTGTCGCTGCGCACCCGCGGCGTGTACTTCATCATGATCACGCTGGCGTTCGCGCAGATGCTGTTCTACATCTTCATCTCGCTGCGCCAGTACGGCGGCGAGGACGGGCTGAACCTGCCGGGCTACTCGACGCTGCCGGGCATCGACCTGGCCGACGACCGCTCGTTCTACTATCTGGTACTGGTGATCTTCGTTGTCATGATGTGGCTGTTCGGGCGCGTGACGCAGTCGCGCTTCGGCACTGCGCTGCAGGGTATCCGCGAGAACGAGTCGCGCATGGAGTCGATGGGGTATCCGGTCTACCGCATCAAATTGACCGCCTTTACGCTCAGCGGCGCCGCCGCCGGGCTGGCCGGAGCGCTGCTGGCCAACCATAACCTGTTCATCTCGCCCAGCCTGATGCACTGGACCCAGTCTGCCAACCTGCTGATCATGGTGCTGGTGGGCGGCATCGGCCTGCGCTACGGCGGCGTGGCCGGCGCGGTGGTGATGCTGGTGCTGGAAGAAGTGCTGCGCCAGTGGACCGAATATTGGCACCTGCCCCTGGGCGTGCTGCTGCTGGGCGTGGTGTTCGGCGCGCCGCGCGGCCTGGTGGGGCTGCTCGGCCCGCTGTTCGGCGGCCGCGCCGCGGCGCAAACCGGCAAGGCGGGATCATGAACCAGACCCATACCTCCACGCAGGCCCCGGCGCTGCGGGCCTGCAACCTGGTGCGCCGCTTCGGCGCGCTGGTGGCCACCGACAATGTGTCGATCGCGCTGGACCCGGGCGAGATTCATGCCCTGATCGGCCCCAACGGCGCCGGCAAGTCGACCCTGATCCATCTGCTGTCGGGCACCCTGGCGGCCGATTCCGGCAGCCTGGCCGTGGACGGCCGCGACGTCACCGCCATGAACGCCCACCAGCGCGTGGCGGCGGGCCTGTCGCGCTCGTACCAGATCACCAATATCTTCAAGCAGTCCAGCGTGCTGGACAACCTGGTGCTGGCGGTGCAGGCCCATGCCGGCAGCAGCTTCCGCTTCTGGACGCCGCGCGCCGCCGAGTCCGCCCTGTACGAGCAGGCCCGCGAACTGGCGCGCGAATGCGCCATCGACGCCAGCCTGCTGGACCGCGCCGCCGGCACGCTGCCGCATGGCGAGCAGCGCAAGGTGGAATTCGCGCTGGCGCTGGCCGCGCGGCCGCGCGTGCTGCTGCTGGACGAGCCCATGGCGGGCATGGGGCCCGACGAGACCCTGCGCCTGACCGAACTGATCGAGTCCCTGCGCGGCCGCGCCGCCATGCTGCTGGTCGAGCACGACATGCAGGCGGTGTTCCGGCTGGCCGACCGCATCTCGGTGCTGGTCTATGGCCGCGTGATCGCCACCGGCACGCCGGACGAGATCCGCGCCAACCCGGACGTGCGCCAGGCTTACCTCGGCGACGATGAGACGGCGCCCGCGCGCCAGGAGACTGCCTGATGCTCAGCATTGAATCGGTCCAGAGCGGCTATGGCGCCAGCCAGGTGCTGTTCGGCGTGGACCTGGAAATCGGCGCCGGCCAGGTGGTGACGCTGCTGGGGCGCAACGGCATGGGCAAGACCACGCTGCTGCGCACGCTGTTCGGCCAGTTGCCGCTGCGGGGCGGCAAGATCCGCTTCGCCGACCAGGACATCAGCGGCTGGAGCCCCGACCGCATTGCCCGCGCCGGCATGGCCATCGTGCCGGAAGGGCGCCAGTGCTTTCCCAATCTGACGGTGCGCGAACACCTGACCGCTTTCGTGGCGGCGCGCAATCCCGCCATCGGCGAGCCCTGGACGCCCGAGCGCGTGTTCGAACTGTTCCCGCGCCTGGGGGAACGCGCCCGCAACATGGGCAACCAGTTGTCGGGCGGCGAGCAGCAGATGCTGGCCATCGGCCGCGCGCTGGTGACCAACCCGCGCCTCTTGATCCTGGACGAGGCCACCGAGGGCCTGGCGCCCAAGATCCGCGAGGAAATCTGGCACTGTCTTGCGCGTCTGCGGCAGGCCGGGCAGACCATCCTGGTGATCGACAAGTACGTCGAACGCCTGCTGAGCCTGGCCGATCGCCATGTCATCCTCGAACGTGGCAAGGTGGTCTGGAGCGGCGACTCCGCGGCCCTGGATGCCGATCGCGGTTTGTGGGAACGCTACCTGGGTGTGTAGCGTGAAAGCCGCAGTTCCGATGCGGCGGGCGGAATTTCTTTCGATATAAAACGCAATAAATGCGCGGTTTGTCCAAATCGGCCCGGAATAGGCTGACCTTTGGCAAATTCGCGCGTTTACGCCTGTTTTCATTCATCCCGTGGTTCTCTACACTTAGCGCGCCGTGCGTACCGCGTGGATGCGTCACGTCTTATCAAGCTGTCAGGGAAGACTTCGCATGGCGAAATGGGGTTTGCGCAAAAAATCATTGATGGCGTTGTTGCTGGCGTGCCTGGTCGCGCTGGCGCCGGCCGCGCTGATCGGCTGGCAGGTGCTGGATGGCGTGCGTGACCACTTCGGCCGCGCCTTCGCCGACAACTTCACGCAATTGAACCGCCAGCGCATCCTGGCGCCGGTGTCGCGCGAGCTGGCGCTGTCGCTGCGCCTTGCCGACAGCGAGGTGACGCGGCGCTGGCTGCGCAACGAAAGCGATCCGGCCGCGCGCGAACTGTTCTTCCGCGAGGCCGACGGCTACCGCCGCGACCTGCTGGGCCGCGCCTATTTCATCGCCAGCGCCGCCACCGGCCACTACTACTTCAACGATGACCAGCCGCTGTCGGAAGCGCCGCGCTACACGCTGAGCCGCGAAGCGGCCGACGACGGCTGGTTCTACAATTCGCTCAAGGCGCCCGCGCGCTACAACATCAACGTCAATCCCGACCTCAAGCTCAAGACCACGCGGGTCTGGATCAATGTGCAGGTGCGCGATGGCGACAAGGTCATCGGCCTGACCGGCGCCGGACTGGACGTGGGCGGGTTCCTGCGTGACTTCGTCAACAGCGGCCAGCCGGGCGTCACGCCCATCATCGTCGACGAAGAAGGCGCGATCCAGGCCCACATGGACCCGGAACTGATCGCCTACAACTCGGGCGCCGGCGGCGCCAACGGCCGCGGCATGGTGTTCAACCTGCTCGATCCCGGCAACGGCCGCGACGAGCTGCGTTCGGCGCTGCACGCGGCCCAGGCCGACCCGCAATCGGTGCAGACGGCCTGGGTCACCATCGACGGCGTGCGCCAGTTGGTGTCGGTGGCCTACATGCCCGAATTGCACTGGCATGTGCTGACCTTGGTCGACCTGGGCGCGGCCCGGGTGCTGGACACCGACTGGCTGTGGCCGGCGGCGATCGGCCTGGTGCTGCTGTTCGCGGCCCTGCTGCTGTGCTTCGGCTATGCCATCGAGCGCCTGATGCTGCGGCCCTTGCGCCGCCTGCAGCAGTCGGCCCGCGCCATCGCCAACGGCAGCTACGACGTGCGCCTGCCGCCCGGTGGCCAGGACGAAATCGGCGACCTGAGCCGCGCCTTCGGCGTGATGGCCGACAAGGTGCGCCAGCACACCGCCGAACTCGAGAGCAAGGTGCGCGAGCGCACCTCCGAGCTGGAGGACGCCAACCGCGCCATGGCGGCCGCGCACAAGAAGATCGGCGATTCCATCGACTACGCCAGCCTGATCCAGCGCGCCATCCTGCCCGACCGCCAGTTGACCCAATCGCTCGGCGCCCACCACTTCGTGTTGTGGAAGCCGCGCGACGTGGTGGGCGGCGATTTCTACGTGTTCCGTTCCGATGGCGCCAATTGCCTGCTGGGCATCATGGACTGCGCCGGCCATGGCGTGCCGGGCGCGCTGATGACCATGCTGGCGCGCGCCGCCATCGACCTGGCGATCACCGAGGCCGGGCCGTCCGACCCTGCCGGCATCCTGGCGCGCACCGACGGCGCCATCCGCGCCATGCTTGCGGACGCGCAACTGCCGCGGGCGCTGGCCACCAATACCGACGCGGGGCTGGTATATATTGACCGCCAGGCCGGCAGCCTGCGTTACGCCGGCGCCAAGATCAGCCTGTACGCCAGCGATGGCGCCACCCTGCGCGAAGTGCCCGGAGGCAAGCGCGCGCTGGGCGACAAGCGGGCCGGTGCTTACCAGAATATCGAATTGCGCATGGAGCCGGGCTGGACGTACTACCTGGCGACCGACGGCTTTCTGGACCAGGCCGGTGGCGAGCACGGTTTCGGCTTTGGCAACACGCGTTTCGCCGAAATGCTCAAGAGACACGCGCGCCAGCCGTTAACCGAGCAGGCGGCCGCCTTTACCGACGCCCTGGCCCGGTACCAGGGCGGCCAGCCCCAGCGCGACGACATTACCATGCTGTCTTTCCGTTTCGAATAATCGTTATCAGGGTGGTAACTCCCATGAATGCCTCGGATCTCTACGCACTGGGCGAGCGTTTCGACCAGAACCGCACGTTGTTGTGCTTCAACGGGCCGATTTCGCGCAGCCTGATCGAGGAAATCGGCAATGCGCTGAAGAACTACCTGAATGCCGAGCACGCGCGTCCGGCGGAAGCGATGGACGTGTTCTCGGTCTACATCGAGATGATCCAGAACATCCGCCAATATGCCGCGCAGAACGGCGACGCCGATGCCAGCGCCACGGTGGTGATCGGGCGCCGCGACGAAAGCCGCTATGTGGTGTCGGCCGGCAATCTGGTCAAGGCCGAGGACGGCCGCAACCTGGTGGCGCGCATCCAGCAACTGGCGGCGCTGGACAAGGCCGCCCTGAAGGCGGAATACAAGACGCAGTTGCACAAGCCGCGCACGCCGGGCACCGCCTCGGGCGCCGGCCTGGGCCTGATCGATATCGCGCGCCGAGCCGGCGCGCCGCTGGAAGCCAGCCTGACGCCCGCGGCGGGCGAGGACCGGGCCTTCTTCAGCCTGAGCGTCGTGATCTGACCGGCGCGCCCGAGCCTTAGACCTTTTTCGGAGTCATTGATGAAAGACCTAGATATTCCCGGGACCCAGTCCACGCCCGCCATCACCGCCGATGCCGCCGCCGGCGTGCTGGCGATGCGCGGCGACTCGTATCCCGAGAACTCCTTCGAACTGTTCGGTCCCGTCATCGAATGGGTCGAAACCTATCTGCTCGGTTCGGCCGCGCCGCTCAAGCTCGAACTGGAACTGCTCTACCTGAACACCAGCAGCATCAAGTCGGTCATGGACATCTTCGATCTGCTGGAAGCCGCCCATGCCAAGGGCCGCGAGGTCGGCGTGACCTGGTTCTACGACATGCGCAACGAACGTGTCGGCGAGTTGGCCGAGGAATTCAAGGAAGACTGCACCTTCCCGTTCTCGGTCGTTGGCCGGCAATGAAGCACGGCAACGCCGAGCTGGACGAACGTATCGCCGCGCTGTTGGCCGACCCGGCCTACGCCGGACACCCGCTGCGCGAGGCCCTGCAGGACTTGTGGCGCCACACCGCCGAACAGATGGCGCGTATCGAGCGCGTCACCCACCTGTCGGATGCCTACCAGTCCATGGCGCACCAGCGCGAGATGGGCCTGTGCGAACAGTTCGACCGGCAGTTGCGGCGTCTGGCGCGCATTGCGCGCATCTCCGATCACTACCAGAACATGATGCGCGACCTGAACAGGACGCTGGAAGAGACGTCGCGCCGTGATCCGCTGACCGGGTTGCTGAACCGCCGCGCCCTGATGGAGATGATCAAGCAGGAAGTGCAGCGCGCCACCCGAGGCGGCCAGGCCTTCGTGGTCGCCATGCTCGATGTCGACCATTTCAAGTCGGTCAATGACCGCTATGGCCATGAGATCGGCGATCGCGCCCTGGTGGAACTGGCCGGCGCCATGCGCAGCAGTTTGCGCGAGTACGACCTGTGCGGCCGCTGGGGTGGCGAGGAATTCCTGGTGCTGCTGCCCGCGACCCCGCCCGAGACCGCCCAGGGGGTGATGGACCGGCTGGTGGGCGCGGTGCGCGGCCTGGCCATCGACGTCGGCCCGGATGTGTTGCGCCTGACCGTCAGCATCGGCATGGCCTGCCATCAACTCGGAGAGTCTTTTTCAGAAACGCTCAGCCGGGCGGACCAGGCCTTGTACCTGGCCAAGCAGGATGGACGCGATCGCGTCGCACTTGGATTTCCCCGGCGCTGAATGAACCCGGAACCGCTGTCTTCCGGTATGGAGCCCCTTATGCTTGATTCTCATCCAGGCGGTTCGAGCGTTGCCCCGCAGGGTGTCGCGTGGCAGGCGAGCAACTATCTGGCGACGATGGACCGGGCACTGCTGCTGTTCGACTTCGACACCGCCGGCTCCCTCCTGAACGCCAACGAAAACTTCCTGGCCACGCTGGACTATCTGCGCGCCGATATCGCCGGCTTGCGCCACGACCTGCTGTGCGACAGCATGGACGAAGGCAAGGGCATTGCCAGCGCCGAACAGATCTGGGCGCGCTTGCGCCGCGGCGAGTTCTTCTCGGGTACCTGCCGCTATCGCAAGCGCAGCGGCGCCTCGCTCTGGATCGAGGCCACCTACCTGCCGATGCGCGATGCGAGCGGCGAGGTGCGTCGCATCGCGGTCATTTCGCGCAAGTCCATCGCCGACGCCGAGCGCCAGGAGGAAGTCCGCCTGCTGTTGCTGGGCATCAACGAGACCGGCAACGCCGTGGCGGTGTCCGGCCGCGATGGCCGCATCGTCTATGTCAACGAGGGGTTCCAGCGCATGCTGGGCTTTTCGCGTGCCGACGCCCGCGACCGGGAACTGGGCGAGCTGCTGGCCGGCGGCCGTCCCGACGGCGGCACGCGCGAGGAACTGGACCGCCGCATCGCCTGCCGCGAGGGATACCACAAGGACGTGCTGGTCTATGACCGGGGCGGCAAGCCCCTGTGGGTGTCGGTCATGGCCAATTCGGTGTTCGACGAGCGCGGCTCGCTGGTCAACATCGTCGATGTGCTCACCGACATCACGCCCACCAAGGTGCACGAGGTGCTGCAGCGCCGCGTGCTGCAGGCGATGGTGAACGAGGCCTCGGTGGTCGAGGTGATGAACATGGTCTGCCGCGAGGTCGAACGCCTGGCGCCGGAAGTGGCGGCGACAGTGTTGCGGGTGGACGAGGATGGCAAGCTGCGCCCCCTGGCGGCGCCTAGCATGCCCTCGGCCTACAGCGATGCGCTGGATGGCGAGGCCATCGGTCCGCAAGTCGGCGCCTGTGGCACGGCCGCCTTCCTGGGACGGCCGGTGATCGTGCCGGATATCGCCACCGATCCGCTATGGGAGAACTATCGCCACCTGCCGCTGCCGGAGGACATCAAGGCCTGCTGGTCTTCGCCCATCAAGTCGAGCGACGGCCGCGTGATCGGCACGTTCGGCTTCTATTTCCGCAAGCGCCGGCTGCCGGACGATTTCCACCACCGGCTGGTGGACGTGTGCGTGTATCTGTGCGCGCTGGCGCTGGAACGCGAGGAGGCCCGCGCCCGTATCCGCCAACTGGCGTTCTACGATGAGCTGACCGGCCTGCCCAATCGCAACCTGTTGCTGGCGCAGGCCGAGCAGGCCATCGCCCGCGCCGAGCCGGAGCGCAAGCGCGTGGCGGTGCTGTTTCTGGACCTGGACCGTTTCAAGCAGGTCAATGACACATTGGGACACCCCATCGGCGATGCGCTGCTGCGCGATATCGCCCAACGCCTGCGGCGGTTGGCGCGCGCCACGGATATCGTCGGCCGCCTGTCGGGCGACGAGTTCGTGGTGCTGATGCCGGATTTCGAACATGGCCGGCTGACGGCCGCGGCCGAGCACATCCTGGTGGCGCTGTCGCATCCGTTCGCGGTGGGGGGCATTACGCTCAATCCGTCGGTGAGCATCGGCATCAGCGTGTTTCCGGAAAACGGCCGTGACATGGATACGCTGTTGCGCCACGCCGACATGGCGATGTACCAGGCCAAGACCGCCGGGCGCAATCGCATTTCGTTCTTCAGCGCCGAGATGAACCGCCAGGCCCAGGAACGCCTGGCGCTGGAGGCGGCGCTGCGCGATGCGCTGGAGGGCCGCGCGCTGCGGCTGCATTACCAGCCGCAGGTGGGCCTGAAGAGCGGCACGCTGTATGGGGTGGAGGCGCTGGCCCGCTGGCGCCACCCGACGCTGGGGGATATCTCGCCGGCGCGTTTCGTGCCGCTGGCCGAGGAGTGCGGGTTGATCGGCGACCTGGGCGATTGGGCGGTGCGCGAGGCGTGCTCGCAGTTGTCGATCTGGCGCCACAACGGCCTGAGGGTGCCCTCGGTGTCGGTGAATCTGTCGGCGACCAATTTCCACAATCTGAATCTGCCGCGCATGATCGCGGCGACGCTGGCCGAGTTCGGGCTGGCGGCGGCCGATCTGATGCTGGAGATCACGGAGGGCGTTGTGCTGGATGCGACGGCGGGCACCTTGCGCACCATCGCCGAGCTGCATCGCCTGGGAGTGCGGCTGTCGATGGACGATTTCGGCACGGGCTATTCCAGCCTGGGGCACTTGCGGCGCCTGATCGTGGACGAGCTGAAGCTGGATCGCAGTTTCGTCCAGGGGCTGGAGAGCGATGACGCGGCCCGGGCGCTGACCAGCGCGGTGATCCGGATCGGCGAGAGTCTCAGCCTGCCGGTGGTGGCCGAAGGGATCGAGAATGAAGAGCAGCGGCGCTTCCTGATCGAGCAGGGGTGCGCGGCGGGGCAGGGGTTCCTGTTTTCGCCGCCGTTGCCGGCGGGGGATCTCGAGGAGTGGTTGCGGGCTAGGGGGTGAGTGGTTTGCTCTTTTCGCGGGGGTAGGTTCTTAAGGCGCGCGTGGCGGGGTCGGTGGGGGATGGCGGGGCTACGATTGCGGTCCGGAGCGTTCGCTCCGGACTTCCCCGGGCTCAACCTCGTTGCCGCCTGGCGGCGGCTGCCTTCGGTTTCCGCCGGGCGCATCTACACGC